>DXJA01000104.1 GCA_019056875.1 Candidatus Jordarchaeum madagascarense | reverse complement strand
CGAAATTTCGGATATCGCTTTTGAGGCTGAAAAAATTGTTCATGGAACCCCCTCTGGAATCGACAATACCATTACAACCTATGGAAGTGCTATACTCTACAAAAAGGGATCCATTAGACCGGTTAAAATAAAATCTAGAATACCTATTACAATAGGTGATACGGGTATAGAGAGAAGTACAGCAGAATGGGTTAAAAAGGTTAAATTAAGGAGAGATAGGCAAAAGAAGATAATAAGCCCTATTATCAATCTGATTGGCAGTCTAGTCACGGAGAGTCTAAAGCTCTTGGAAAAAAACGATTTACCCGCTCTAGGAGAATTAATGGACATTAACCAAGGATTATTAGAGGCAATAGGAGTATCCACATTTGAACTTGAAAAACTTATAAGTGTAGCTAGAAAAAATGGAGCATACGGAGCAAAGTTAACTGGCGCGGGAGGAGGAGGATGCATGATAGCCTTATCCCCCGAAACAAAACAGAAACAAATAGCTGAAGCCATATTAAAAGCTAAAGGGAAACCAATTATTACAAAGATATCTACGCAAGGAGTAAAAATAGAGTAGATATTATCGGTATTAAATAGAGCAATCCATCTGAATTTCTAATTTATTTTTGAAATTAGAAATATTATTGTGTATTTTACGAAGCTATAAAAAATTAAACCATTTCCGGAGCGATTCTAATGAGCGTCATCATACTTAAGATTGGTGGAAGCGTTATAACAAAAAAAGAGAAAGGCATGCAAGCTGATTTGAAAGCCATTAAGAGAATCGCCAGGGAAATTAAGGAAGCATTTGAAAATGATCCCACTATGAAACTAGTTTTGGTTCACGGAGGTGGCTCATTTGGACACAGAATAGCGGATAAGTATAAAGTGCATATGGGTCTAAAATCAGGAAAACAGACATTGGGATTTACTAAAACCGTCCAAGTTATGCGTAAACTAAATTTAATATTTGTGGAGGAGCTTCAGAAAATTGGATTATCTACTATTCCCTTACAACCATCTGCAATTTCAATTCAGAAGGATATCAAAATATCCGAGGTGTTCATTAAAACTCTGCTACTCGCAATGAATCTGAATTGTGTACCTGTGCTCTGGGGGGATGCAGTTTTTGATGAAAAACAGGGATACAGTATATTATCCGGAGACCACATCGTGACCTTTCTGGCTCAGAAATTAAAGTCTAAACGCGTGATTTTTGGAACTAATGTAGATGGTGTATTTGACTCTGATCCGAATACAAATAAAAATGCAAAGTTAATCCGTTTAATAACTCCTGATAATGTTGATAAAATTCTGAAGCATGTTTCGGGGTCCAAAACAACCGATGTTACTGGTGGAATGCATCGTAAAATACTAGAAGTTATACCTCTAGTAGAGAAGGGAATCCAAATAGAGATAATAAACGCTAAAAGGCAGGGATACATACTTAATTCCCTTTTGGGTAATAAGGAACTAGGAACCCTTATATCTGCCTGATAATAAAAATTCCTTAATTAACTTCCATTCAATCTGATATAAACTTTTTAAAGTAATTTGAAAACGAGATATCAGAGTGAGCAAACAAAAACTTATCCCATGAAATATGGTTCAGCGACTGAGCTCTAGAAGAGAACACTGGAAAGAATGCTATTTGCCACAAATCTTTATATCAAAAAGTATAGTTCAGATAGCAACACATACGAAACCATTACTTTGAAAAATGAGGCGATAAACGTGGATGAAATGGTAATTCTTGTGGATGAAAATGATAAGGTGATAGGCTCTGAAGAAAAGATGAAGACACACAGAGAAGGAAAATTACATAGAGCATTTTCCATCTTTGTCTTCAACTCAAAGGGAGAAACGCTTCTTCAAAAAAGAGCAAAAATCAAGTACCACTCTGGTGGTCTGTGGTCAAATGCATGCTGCAGTCATCCGAGACCCGGAGAAAATCTGGAGGATGCTGTTCATAGAAGATTAAAAGAGGAAATGGGGTTTGACTGTGATCTGCAAAAAGTATTCCATTTTGTTTATAAAACTAATCTTGATAATAATCTTACCGAACATGAATTCGACCACGTTTTTATTGGGCATTATGATGGTGGGGTGGAAATAAATCCAAACGAAGTAGAAGATTTTAAATGGATCAACATAGATGCTCTTAAAGAAAGCATGGAAAAGCATCCAGAAAACTACACTGAATGGTTTAAAATCGCTTTTAGTGAAGTTTTAAAATTTCTATCTTGATAAAAAATATTACCAAACAGAAACGGGAACAGAGGTGGGTTGCAAGACCTAATATATTGGGGGTAAGCATAACTTTAAAATTTGTAACTTTAAAAACACTAAATCATTTATCAGAAATTATTAAACCAAAAATTTCATAAGCGAAATATGATAACTTATTTCCCACTAAAAAACTAATTTAGAGTGATGACCCACAAGAATGATGAGGGCATTGCCCGAAGGAGGAATGATTGTTGTCGAAGCCCTTTTATGTGAGATTTCAAGTACCAGAAGAACTCGCCAAAAAATCTCTTCAAGCATTAGAGGTCGCGCGTGACACCGGTAAGGTTAGAAAGGGCACAAATGAGACGACGAAGACCATAGAACGTGGGGATGCTAAACTAGTTATAATAGCTGAGGATGTTGATCCTCCAGAGGTTGTGGCGCATTTACCCTTACTATGCGAGGAGAAAAAGATTCCCTATGTCTATGTTCCCAGAAAGGAACAGGTCGGTGTTGCCTCAGGAATAGATGTTCCCTCTGCCGCTGCGAGCATAATCGAGCCGGGAAACGCACGCGACTTGGTTAGTGATATAGCGAAAAAAGTGTCAAATCTAAAGTAAATCTTAGTGCCATTTGAGACTCTTATGACAGTTATTTTGCAAGATGTTACCCCATTTGTCTAAAATTCGGACACAAAATATTTTGAAAAAATTAGTGGAAACTACTTATATCCTTTTATAGATTTGTGTGAAAATTGAGAAATTGCTATTTTAACTTTTTTGAAACATAAATCCCTTCAGGTTTGTATCCCAGTTTATAGTAGTACTCTCTAACCCCAATACCGGATAGAACTAGTAGCTTTTTGGCATCATATTCTTCTCTTGCTATTTTTTCGGCAAAAGTGAGCAAGTTTCTACCGTAGCCCCGATGTTGCCACTCATCACCTGGCTTTTCATGAAGGGGTACTAGTGGACCGTAAACATGTAACTCTCGAACAATCATTGAATCACAATTTCGAACCTCGGGTCTGTGTGCCAATTCTGAAGGTCGACGAAGTCTTAAAAATCCTACTAAAACACTTCTATCCTTATTTTCGTAAGAGATGAATATCTCTTCCCCCTCTGAGGCGGTGTAACTCTCTTTGTGTAAAAATACTTCTTCCGTTTCTAAGAGATTATGGTTCCTTTGTAGCATATGCCCTACTTCTCTACACCTTATGCACTGGCATTTATTTCCTGTTTTTTGTAACTCCTCAGCAACCAGTTCTCTGAGGTTGCCATTATTTACACCTGCTACAATTAGTTTCGAGGGTATGTCCCGCTGGATACGTTGAATACGGATCCATTTTGGAATTATGCGTTTAACTTCTGCAATGAGTTTAATAATCTCATCCGTTGGGTAAGGAATATACTCACCTTTAAGAAATTGATTATAGAGTGGGGTGTCTTCAAGCACTAAACAAGGATAAATTTTGAGGCTGTCGGGCTTAAACCTTGGATCATTAAAGATTGCTTTGAACGCGTCATAGTCTCTGTGATAATTAGATCCCGGAAGGTTGGGCATGAGGTGCGCCGTAATCTTGAGACCCGAATCTTTAGCCCTCCTAAATGATTCTACCACATCTTCTACCCTGTGACCCCTATTAACAAGTTTGTAAATATCATTGAAAACAGTTTGAACCCCGATTTCAACTTTGGTGCCGCCCATATAGAGCATATTATCAATGTGATTTTCTCTGCAATAATCAGGTCTTGTCTCAAAAGTTATTCCCACATTTCTTATACAAGAATATTCCGCGTTACTTTTTGCTTCATCCAAAGTCTCTGAGGGGATGCCGGTTATTGCATCAAGACATCTACGTATAAAGTAGTGCTGATAGTCTATGGGAAGTGAAAGAAAGGTTCCTCCCATTATTACGAGCTTCACTTTACCTCTGTTAACTCGGTGACCGATAGCTTCTAGTTGTTTAAGCCTAGATTTCACCTGTGAATATGGGTCAAAATTATTCTGAATAGCTCTCATGGCTGCGGGTTCGTGGCCTGAGTAAGATTTTGGGGCTATGGTTCCCCCGGGACAGTAGATGCATTTACCAGGGCAGGGGAGTGGCTTCGACATTACAGCTACAATCACAATACCTGAAATCGTACGTGTTCTCTTCTTTCTGAGCAGCGGGAGTAGACACGGTCTCTCTTGTTCCGAGGCACAACTGAGAATCTCCGAGTTGCTTGGAACCTTATTCAGGTGGTACTTTTGACAAATCCTTGTTTTCAACCTATTTAGTTCTATGTTAGTTATTTTATTGTTTAGAATGTGCTCTATTATTTCCCTGTAAGCCTCTTTTTGCTGAATTTTAGGGAGGTTCGTTGTCTCCAAGTATATTTTCACTTCCAACAGTTAAGAACCATAATTTTGACTAGGTAATGAAATAGTTATAAATACTTTGAAATTTTAAATCTAAAGAAATTAATAGTTTTAAACAGATATTCTTATGAAGAAAAAGTGTTGTTCTTACTATTATTAGCCTATACTGAGTTTATAGCTCTATAAATTGGAGGTGGTTAACCTTGAAACTGAACTATGAGAAACTGGGATTCAAGGCAGGAATTGAAATACATCAGGAACTTCTAACTAATAGCAAACTATTTTGTCTTTGTTCGCCAATTCTAAAGACTGATGATCCTGAATTTCTAGTTAAGAGGTATTTTAGACCAGTTTTAGGTGAGATGGGTAAGTATGATGAAGCAATGCTAGTTGAGTATGAAAAAGGACGTACCATCGTGTACGAAGGATTTAACGATGTTAATTGCACATACGAGATAGATGAAACTTGCATGTAGCTCACCTGCAAGCATCAAACACCTCCTTTTGACATATCTCAAGAAGCGATAGATATAGGCATCGAAATTGCCCTACTCTTTAATGCAAAGATTATAGACGAGTTACACATCCTCCGGAAAAATTATCTGGATGGATCAGTACCGTGCGGCTTTCAACGTACTTTAATCATCGGAACCGACGGCCAAATCCCTATTAATGATAAGAACATCGGAGTCACCACTATCTGCATAGAGGAGGATGCCGCTCGTAAAATCAGGGAGGAGCAAAACACAGTTTATTATAGAATAGATAGACTGGGAATCCCTCTAGTAGAAATTGTAACATCACCTGAAATGGAGAATCCAGACGATATCCTCAAAACCGCCTACCGGATAGGAACACTTCTCAGAGCAACAGAGAAGGTTAAGAGGGGGCTAGGAACCATAAGACAGGATATCAACGTCAGTATAGAAGGCGGGGAGCGAGTTGAAATCAAGGGGGTTCAAAAATTAGAGTGGATTCCCCGACTAGCTGAAAATGAGACGATAAGACAAATTGCACTAATGGATATTAAAAGTGAATTATTGAATAGAGGGGTTAAGGAAGAAGACTTTTCATATAATTTTAAGGATGCTTCTGAGATTTTCGCTTCTACTAAGTGTAAGATTATTAAAAACAGGAGAAAGAAAGAAAAGGTTATGTTGGTAAAGCTACCTAAATTTGCAGGTTTATTAGGTAAAGAGATTCAACCGGGAAAAAGCTTCGGAAAAGAAATCGCAGAGAGGGTGTATGTGATAACTGGGTTAAAGGGTATTGTCCATTCCGATGAAAAACTTGACAAATACAACATTAGTATAGATGAGGATTCTCAGCTGCGTAGTATTCTTGCCTTGGAAAAAAGGAATTCGTATGTACTTGTTGTTGGAGCGGAAGACAAGGCAAAGAAGGCGTTGGATAACGTTGTGAACCGCGCCAAAGCGGCTTTAAGAGGCGTATTAAGGGAGACTAGAAGAGCTTTAGAAAATGGTAATAGTGAATTCTTAAGAGAGTTGCATGGCGGGGCTCGTCTATATCCAGACACGGATACACCACCACTGGTCATAGAAAAAGATAGAGTTGAAGCAATTAGCAAAAAACTTCCAGAATATCCGTGGGATGTCCAGAAACGCCTTGCAGAGAAGTACAAGATAAAGGAAGAGTTCGCAGAAGAATTGATGGCGTCAGGGAAAATGGAGATATTTGTAGAAATTGTTAAAGAATTTAAAATAGATCCAACAATCGTCGCCGTGTCTCTTCTTCAAACCATGAAAGCTTTGGAGAGGGAGGGCATTCAAACGGACAATATCCCTCAAGAAAAAATTAAAGAGACTTTCAGGCTTCTTTCAGAAGGAAAAATTGCGAAGGAAGCCTTAGAGGAAGTTCTTCGGCTACTGGGGAAGTCTCCCTCAATTAAAGTGGAGGACGCTCTCAAAGAATTAAAACTGGAAACTATTACCCCTGAAAAACTAGAATTAATAATCGATGAAATACTTGATGAAAGCAGTGACTTTATAGAAAAAAGCGGGGAAAGAGCATTTAGTCCTATTATGGGTAAAGTTATGGAAAAGGTTAGGGGAAAAATTGATGGGAAAGTAGTAGCTGAAATCCTGCGCGAAAAATTAGAAAAAAAATTAAAGGAATCTAAATGACTGTAAAAGAGGAGTTACAAGGATATTGGGGATTTGTAAGAAAAAAACTGGAGGCCGCCAGAGTTAAGATTTGGAGTGTTATTGAAGTAACCACACCTGAGGCAAGTTACAAGGGGGTACTGCTACCCCGAACCGATATGGGTGATGATAAGCACTTAATTCTTAAATTAGACACCGGCTACAATATAGGAGTAAGAATAACCGATGACACAAACATAAAAGAGTTAGGTTATGAGCCCGGTCTTTACGCAATTCCCGAAATAGAAGTTGAATTCAACCCAAAGAAACCAACTGTTTTTCTAATTGGCACTGGTGGCACGGTGGCAAGTAGACTTGATTATAGAACTGGTGCGGTAATTCCCGCTTTTACTCCGCAAGAGCTTTTTAGTGCGGTCCCCGAACTTGCAGAAATCTGCAATCTAAGAACAAATCTTCTTTTTGAGATATTTTCAGAGGATATGACACCAGAATACTGGATTAAAATTGCGGATACAGCGGCCAAGGAAATAAATTCAGGTGTGGACGGGATTATCATTCCTCATGGCACTGATACAATGCATTTTACTTCTTCAGCATTATCATTTATGTTAAGAGACTTGTCAGTTCCAGTGGTACTGGTCGGGAGCCAGAGAAGTAGTGATCGACCATCAAGTGATGCGGCGATAAATCTAATTTCTGCGGTTAGAGTTGCCGCAACCAGCGATATCGCTGAAGTTGTTGTTTGTATGCATGGAAGCAGTAGCGATGACTATAATCTGATTCATAGGGGGACTAGAGTTAGAAAAATGCATACCAGTAGGCGCGACGCTTTTCGTACAATTGGCGACATTCCAATTGGGTTAGTGCAGAACGATGAGATAAAGATGATTAGAAAAGATTATAGAAAAAGGGAGAAACACGGTCAGGTTAAATTGGACACTAAACTCGACCCTAAAGTTGCATTGATATACACATATCCCGGAATGGAAGCCAATGTTATAGATCATCTCATAGACTCAAAATATCACGGAATCATTTTAGCCGGCACCGGTTTGGGCCACTGTCCTAAAACACTCTTGGAACCCTTAAAACGAGCCATAGAGGAAAACATTCCAGTAGCAATGACCTCACAATGCCTCTACGGATTCATAGGAATGAATGTGTATGAAAGGGGAAGAGACCTTCTAAAAATCGGAGTAATTCCATGCAAAAACATGTTACCCGAAACTGCCTATGTAAAGTTAATCTATGTCCTAGGACATACAAAAAATATGGAAGAAATACATAAACAAATGATTACTAACTTGTCCGGAGAAATAACCACTCGAGAACCCTACAGCGGTTACCAAATACTACAGGGAGACGTAGAAAAATATAGAAAAGACTGAATCTTCAATTTAACTATAAAGTTGATGGAAAAATGTGTGGAATAGTCGGTGTTGTAGACAGAAATAATCTTGCTTCACCTATTATACATGAGGCACTCAAGAGACTAGAATATCGCGGTTATGACTCAGCGGGTATCGCAACAATTTATCAAAATAAAATCTGCTTAAAAAAAGAGAAAGGAAAAATAAGTGAAATACATGAAAAACTGGACTTTAACAAACTACTTGGAACAATAGGAATCGGACATACAAGATGGGCCACACATGGGCTTCCTTCAAAAACGAACGCGCATCCCCAAGTGGATTGCACTAACAAAATCGCAGTAGTTCACAACGGAATTATTGAAAATTTTCTAGAACTTCGTGAAGACTTGGCCAAAAGACATAATTTCGTATCAGAAACGGACACCGAAGTCATTCCACATCTGATAGAAGAAATCATGGCAAAAACCAAATGTGATCTCCATACGGCTACTAGGAGGGCTCTGCAAAAAGTAAAAGGAACCTATGCTTTGGTTATCATTTGTACGAAGGAGTCAGATACGTTGGTTTGTGCCAGGAATGAGAGCCCCCTAGTGATAGGTGTCGGTAAAAACGCAAATTATTGTGCCTCAGACATACCTGCACTTCTACCAATGACAAGGAAAATAATACTACTCAGCGATGGAGAAATGGCAACTATTCACCACGATAAAATAAGAATAGAAACCATTAATGGAGAAGTGGAGGTACAACCAAAAATAGTTAATGTATCTTGGACACCCGAAATGGCTCAGAAAGGCGGTTACCCTCATTTCATGCTTAAAGAAATACATGAACAGCCCCATGCACTCAATGGTACCCTTATGATAAGACCAGAAGTAATTAACAAGACCGCAAATGTTCTAAACGACTCAGAAAAATTGTACATAACTGCTGCAGGAACATCACATCATGCAGGATTAGCTGGAAGATACATGTTATCAAAACTATCTGCCATGCAAAGCCAAGCAATTATCTCATCGGAATTCTCCGAATCCACGGCTAATCTTATTGATGAGGATACAACGATTCTCGCAATAAGCCAATCGGGAGAAACGGCTGATACTCTAAACGCTATAAAATTCGCCAAAGATAATGGAGCAAAAATAGTTTCCATAACCAATGTAATGGGGAGCACCATCTCGCGATTATCCGATCTCACACTATATACACAGGCTGGACCCGAAATAGGAGTCGCCGCAACAAAAACTTTCATAGTGCAACTAGCGAGCTTAGCTTTAATATCCCTACAGCTTGCAGAAATCAGAGGCATGACCGATAATAGCGAGATAGAGCAAATTAGGGAAGAACTCTTCCAAACTCCTCGAATTGTTGAGAACACAATTAAAAAACATGAGAGTCTAATTAGAGACATCGCCTATGAATATGCATACAAACCAAATTTCCTTTATCTAGGGCGGGGTATTAGTACCACCACCGCAATGGAAGGTTCTTTAAAACTAAAAGAAATTGCGTATATACACTCGGAGGCATACCCCGCAGGAGAATCAAAGCATGGTGCAATAGCTTTAATTGAACCTGGCTTTCCGGTGGTCTTTATTGCGCCACATGATGATACTCGTGAAAGAATAATTGGAAACATTATGGAGATGAAAGCACGGGAAGCCACTATAATAAGTGTAGCCGATGAAAATGACTATGAGATTAAAAAATTATCCCATAAGATGATTGGTATACCCTCAACTATGGGAATATTATCGCCTATAACATGCGTGACACCACTACAATTATTTGCTTATTATGCCGCCACCAAAAGAGGGTACGATCCTGATAAGCCTAGGAATTTGGCAAAGAGCGTTACTGTGCTTTAAAGTGTTAAAAATTGAATTTAATCAATAACCAAGTCTTTCAACTCTCTGCTGTCCAAGTCGAAAATTCGAATTAAGTGATTGTTGGTGTCAGCAATGTATAATTTGTTTTCAAAGTAAACTACGTCGTTTGGCTCATAAAGTGACAATACGGCGCATTCTTTTTCATCAATTTTGCAGATACCTTTAATCGGCTGATAAATTAATGTTGTTAATTTTCTTTTCTCTAAATCAGCCACTCTAATTGCGTGATTATAGGTGTCCGCAATATAAACCTTATTTCCTACAACATCGAGACCAAGAGGGTGCTGGAGAAGAGCATTTTCAAAATCTCCATTTAACCTACCGAATATAAACAATCCTTTTCCTACAAGAGTTCTAACCTCTTCCATTTTAAGATTCACATACCGCAAAGCCGATACTTCGCTATCAGCAAAGTAAAGCTTCTCACCATCAATGGCTAATCCACTGGGTTGAGCCAGAGCAGCCATATACGCTTTTCCATCCACAATATTTTCAGCACCACTTCCCGCGAAATTCTCGATAATTCCCGACTTTAATTCCATTCTCCAGATTTGGTGGTTGCCCGCCATTGCAATGTAAAGATACTGTTCATCCAAAGCCAAGTCCCAGGGAGAATTCAAAGCAATTCGCTTAGCGTCCCCTGAGAATTGCCGAACATTCCCTTGTACGCCTTTCCCAGCAATGGTACTCACAGTTTTGTTTTCAAGATCAATCTCCCTAATTGCATGGTTATCAGTATCAGCAACGTAGATCTTTTTGTCTCTATATACAACTCCCTGTGGCTTATTGAAGGTAGCGTCCTCAAATGATCCATCTCTCAACCCTTCCTGGCCACTTCCTATAACCGCTAAAATCTTTCCCCTACTCCCTTGTTCAAGTTGAACCCGAAGAATTCTATTATGATTAGAATCGCTTATAAATAACTGCTTGTCTACTGGGTCAATATCAATTTTCCCAGGAAAAGATAGCAATGATTCTTCCCACTGATCAAGAATGATTTCAATTTTCTTCTTTGCAATTGTTCCCGCTTTTTTTCCCCTTTCCAGAGCCTTATTTATTTCTCGGTCTAAAGCATTCCTAATTCCCTCACCTGAAGCCTTTCCAATTATATTTCTCTCTGTATCTATTAGGATAAAGGAAGGCCAAGCATTAATCCCATATGTACTCCACAACACGTGGTTATTGTCTACTAGAACCGGGTGACGAATATTATACCTCGATACAGCTGATCGAATATTGTCTACATCCTTTTCGTTATCAAATTTGGGCGAGTGAACCCCAATTACCACAAAGGGTTCATCTTTGTATTTTTCTTCTAACCACTTCAAATCTTCGAGAACATGAATACAATTATAGCGCTCCTCAAAAGTTTTGCGATTAGTTGAGCGAAAGAGTCAAATCTTTTTCTGGTTATATATCTGTTCTGGTGATGATGAGGATGGTTCTCCAGGGCGATGAGGAGTTCCTGCGGCTGTTGGCGAAGAAGTG
>DXJA01000103.1 GCA_019056875.1 Candidatus Jordarchaeum madagascarense | reverse complement strand
CTGTTTCGCCCGGGGTTCTGCATTTTGTTAATTAATCTCTCTACTATTGTGACCCGGGATTTCATGAATCTTCTATGTTCGTGTCGGCCGCCAGTGTGGGGGACATATTTTGGTGTGATGTTAATGTATCCTTTGAGTCCGATGTCGTGTATCTCAATGTCGTCTGTGTTCCATTTTCCAAATATTTTTGCTTCACTCATGCGGATGCTACCTCTTTAATGATAATGCAGATTTTCTTTTTTGATTTAAGATTAATTTTTGTTTAGGACGGTTTTGGGAATAACTTTTTATCTTATTGGTTTTTCTTTCTTTCCGATTAGAAGGGCTTCTAGGGATACTCCGTTTACTTTGATGACTTTCCACCTTACCCCTGGTATGTCTCCAAAGGATCCGCCTCTGGCGCCGCCTATTCCGGCCACTATGACTTCATCGTGTTCATCAACGAAGTTTAGTGCTCCGTCTCCTGGTAGGAAGGCTGTAACCTGCTTTCCGTTTTTGATGAGTTGAACTCGGACACATTTTCGGATGGCAGAGTTTGGCTGCTTGGATTCTATTCCTACCTTTTCGAGTACGATGGCTCGGGCTTGAGGGGCGCCCTCTAGGGGGTCTGCCTTAACATCCAAGCGTAGCATTCTACGCTTGTAGTACCTGTCCTTCCATCTGGCTTTTTTGCTTTTTGCACTTAGGGTACGTGCGGCGAACTCGCCTTTGGGTGATTTGCCAACCATTAATTTCCCTCAGACTGTTTCAAATCATAGATGCAAAAACCAAGTAAACTAGTATATTTAAACCTTTTTTAATTATTTGAATTTTTCAGTAAACACTGTTCTGGGTTGATCTAGTCTATGTAAATCTTTTTGGCTGAATTAATCTCTTCCTGAGTTGAGTTGATGGCTTCTTCTGCGAATCTTATTTCCTCTAGTTTTGCTGTTATTGCTGGTTTTTCGGGTACCGCTCCACAACTTGTAACGTTTATACTCGAAAGTTTGTATGTCCCGATTTTCTTGGCGACCTCTTCTATTTCTAATTTGTCTAATCCTATCAAGGGGCGGAATACTGGAAGATTCGTTGCCTCGCTAAGGATCATTAGATTGTCTAATGTTTGGCTTGCAACCTGACCTAGACTCTCCCCGGTTACAATACCCTTTGCCCCCTCTCTCTCTGCTAAAGCGGTGGCTACTTGGTAAAGTATTCGTTTACAGAGAAGACAGGTCAGCTTTCGGGGTGTCTGGTTAATTATTTTTTCTAGCGTTTTGCCGTGGGGAACAATGTAAATGTAAAATTTTTTGTGAGTAGCGTATTCTCTTAGAATTTTTATCACATTCATAGCTCGGTTGAGGGTGGTCTCGTCCGTGTATGGAGAATTATCAAAGTATATGGGCACCACCTTGCATCCCCGTTTCATCATCAACCATGTAGCAACTGGACTGTCTATACCTCCCGAGAAAAGGGAAACCATTTTTCCCTCACTGCCATAAGGCAATCCGCCGGATCCATAAAAAACCTCATGGTAAACATAAGCCTTTTTTTCTCTAACCTCGATGAAGATATGTTTGTCGGGGTGGGTCAAGTTCACCGTAGTGTTTAGGCCGCTCGTTTTACTAAGAATCGCAGCTCCCACTTTTCTTTCAATATCGATAGATGTGAAGTTGTGTATTCCGGTTCTTCTCGCCCTAACTGCAAAGCTATCATTCGGTCTGATTAACATTTCCGCTACCATCTCTGAAAGACGTATGATTTCCTCAATGTCTGGGGACGATTCCAGAACTGGACTTGTGGAAACTATGCCAAAAACATTTGAAAGCGTCTCACACACTTTTCTGAGAAAATCGCTATCCACAAAGATTCTACCCCTCTCTCTGGTAATGGATTCATAAGGAATATTCTTTCTATTGAGCATCCACTTCATGTTACTAATCAAAACGTTTTCCATAAATCTTCTCACCGGGGCGCTCTTTAGCGATAATTCCCCATAACGTACAAGAACACTTTTTTTCCATTCATCAAGAACTTCAATAGGCGATGCGGCTAATTCATTCTGATTCAATCTAATCACTCCAGTTCATGGAAAAACTAGCTGTGAGTATTCTGGAAGATGCTGCCCTCGAAAACAACTTATCTGTGATAAAAGAAGATAACTAATTTTTTAAATTATGCGCAGAAATTATAGAAAGAGAGGATTGAAACTATTTCGTTTTCTTGAAATCTAAGCTCAAATCCAGAGCCTTTATGGAGTGTATTATATAACCCATGGAGATAATGTCTACGTTCAGAGCCATGTACTTTTCAATATTTTCTGGGTTAATCCCTCCAGATAGTTCAATTAAAACCTTATCCCTTAACCCTTTCTCCTCTAAGAGGTCTAGTGTCTTCTTTGCTTCATCTGGAGACATGTTATCAAACATTATTATGTCTGCTCCTGCTCTTGCCGCTTCCAAAGCTTGGTCGGCGTCCTCAACTTCTATTTCAATTTTTTTGGAGAAACTACATCTTGATCGAGCTTGATTTACTGCCTCCCCAATATCGCCAACTATGCTTAAATGATTATCTTTGATGAGGATCATATCATCAAGTCGGAAGCGATGAGAGTCACCACCACCCAGAATGACCGCTTTCTTCTCGAAATATCTGAAACCAGGTGTGGTCTTACGTGTACAAGCTATTCTTAGTTTGGGATTAATTCTTTTGGCAATGTCAACAATTTTGGATGTTTCGGTTGCGATACCACTCATACGCATCATTATATTCAAAACGGTGCGCTCCGCCGAAAGAATTGCTTTAGCTAAACCCGACAGCTCAATTATGGTTTGACCGCCTGTAACCCTGTCTCCATCTTTAACTTGCGGATTAAAATTGATGTTTAAGAGTTTAAAAATAATACAGGCTTCTTGTATACCTGCAATTACTCCCCCTCTTTTGGAAATTATCCTAGCCTCAGCCTTGGCATTCTTGGGGATAAGTGCATTCGTGGTAATATCCCCAAACCCTAGATCTTCTTCTAAAAAATCTAATAACCTTTTTTCCAGTAACTTGTCCTCAACCAGAAGATCCACCTCTCAACGTTCATTTTTAGCTAATTGGTATATGAGGTCTATAGTTGATTGAATTGCGTCCAACTTTGAAATTTTTTTCTGAACTTGTTTTATACGCGCTCTATATTGAGAATGGTTTATTATTTCCTCAACACTCTCTAATAGTATATTATGCGACAGATCCCTTTGCTGTATAATTTTTGAGATACCCATACGCTCCGCAGATTTGGAGTTCTCCTGATGCTCCGTGTGAGCGGGCGTTGGAATTAGAATAGAGGGCTTACCATAATACATGGACTCAGCCAGAGTATTGTGACCTGATCTGGATATTATAAGATCACAGGTCTTGACCAAAGGATATCTGTCCGTGATCCAATTGTAAATACGCAGATTACCTTTTTCCACGAAGCTATCTGGTTTATCCGGTTTGCCCAGAGTCATCACGATATTATACTTATTGGGAAAATCACTAAAAATCTTTTCAAGCTTCATAGCTAGAAGTTCCTTCTCCTTCTTGGTTCCCGAAACCCCTACATAAATAAGTGGGCGATCATCAAACCCCAGCTTACTCCTTAACTCTTCTTTGCTCGGTAGAAGATGCGGAGGCTTTTCAATTATTTGACCTATAAATTTTACCTTACTCATAAGCTTGTCCGAGACGTCAAGATTAGATTGAAATATAGTGAATGGCGGCGGAAAATCGGGAACAAGAATTCGAGTACTCCTATTCCAAAACAAGTGAGTGGCGTAAAGTATAACCCACTCCGCAAAATGCTTTAGCTTCTCCTTAAACCTACTAAGAGCCTTCTTATGTGGTACCAACAACTTAATTTGATGCAGTAACAGAATACAGGGAATTCTCAGTAACCAGCAAGCAAAGACCGTGGATAAACGAGAATCGGACACCGCCACACTCGGCTTAAAACTCCTCAAAAGTTTAATTTCCCAAATCAACTGCTTCAAAAAAATCCAAACATACCTAGGCCATTGAATACTGGTTCTAAGCATTTCAATCGTTCCATCCAGACTCTCAACAAGCGCCATGCTAGGTACACTAACCACAGGCATACCCGACGCCTTAACTAAATCAATAGCGTCGCCATATGTTGAGAAAAGAACCTCATCACCATTATCGACGAGTCTCCTAGCAATAGGAACACAGCGTCCCGCATGTCCTAATGCCATACCGTTTGGCGCAAAGTAAACTCGCATATCAGAAAGCCTCCGTTAACACTTATCCGTCAGTGAACGCTCTACTATTTCACCGCGTGGTTCCTCCTCCTCGTAAATAATTCCTTGAAAAGAATAAATCTTGGTTTTCATATCGTACCAAGAATCGGGTGGAAGGCCCGCTTTTATACAACATTCACACAGAAACTCTTCCTCATCCCAGTTCCAATCCACAGGAACTTGGGGAAGTAGCAATCCCCTACACGATCCCCGTTCCACAACCAAACCATCCCTACCTACCTTAATCTCTTTAGGATACTCCTTAAAATCCTTGACTTCAATCAAAACAGGTGGCGTTAAAACAGTAACCTCAACCACAATATTATCTAATTCATTCGCCCTAACTGGTGAAAATCGGTGATCTCTGCTAGCAGCGCTAATAGCCGACTCAATGACCGCTTGGGCCAAAGGGAAGTGGGGTAATGGGAAGCCAATACAACCTCGTAGACGTTTATCTTCCCCCGAAGACACGGTGTTAAGGGTTACAAAAACCCCACTCTTCTCCAGCAGCTTCGTTGGAACATCATCAGGAACATCAATCTTCACATTCTCTTTAACATATGCTTCAACAGCCCTACGCGCAAGCTTGACCAAAAATCGACCTTCTTCAAGAGTCATTCATACCAGTCCTCTTAAAATAAGACCGTAAAAACTACTTATAAGGTTTAGTTTAAACCTTCATTAACAACACTCATAGAAAAATTTTTCTTCAAATCAATTGAACAATAAAAAAAGAATAAGATAAACAAAAAACCCATTATTCTGATAAAGTCTAGATTAAAACCTAATTTTTCTTCAGCCTTTCCTTAACCTCTTCTACAATTCGAATCATAGAGCGCCACATCCGACCCATCCAGTAAACTTGACCACAATTGGAACATATCCAAAAGTAATCATAGGAATCCAAGGTATTAGCAGAAACCTTGTCGCTAATCTTCTCCTTTTCTACCCTTCGAATCAAACCATTACAGGCCGGGCAACGAGAACCATCAGGAGTAATCCGTAGATCCAACCCAAAACCGGCCACAACTTCAGCGAATTGTTCGCTAAAGGAATTCTCTTGCAGTAACTTCGCCCTCAAACCATGCGAAACAGCCTGTTTAAAAAATTCCACGTCCGAGTAAGAAGGATGAGATTCTCCTGCAAACAAATCTCCAAAAGTTCGTAATCCTTAACGTCAGAAGAATAAAAAGTATCATAACCAAGTAGACGGAGCCAACGCGCAAGTCGCCCTAACATTGAATCACAAGCAAAACGTATCGCCTTACCCGAATCCAATCTAGACATACTTACCCCCATTAAAAATTCTCCAAATTAAAAAACCGAAAAGTTACAAAAAACAGGCAAATTCGAGAAAAGGGTCAAAAAACATTGTATCACTCAAAGATGTCCTTTACGCCCTTCTTAAGAATCTTCAAGTTTAGTTGAGCAATATCTTCAGAAACCGTATCCCCACGAACCATTTTTCTCCGCCGTTGTCCCTTATAAGGTGGATGATAACCGGGTCCGCTACCAATAAAAACCTTTTTTCTCATAGGACCGTGGACACCCTTACGCATCGGAAAACCGTCCCTGTCACTTCCCCCCGTAACCTGAAACTCATATCCACCAAAACCTATGGGTCCGCCATCAACCTTCTGGCCGATACGAGCCTCAAATAGGGCACGAGTCCTCGTCTCATCAACCTCGACCTGAATTGTTCGGCCACTCTCTGGATCAGAAATCACCAACTTAATTCCAGGCACTAATATTAACCTCCAACAAGTACAAAAGATACTAACAGAAACTCCTTTTAAACTATTCGCAATTAGCTGCCTATTATTCCCAAGACCTAATTAGAATATAACAACTAGGAATCCGAAAACTCTTAAAAACGAGACATTTAGAAAATTAATTCAGTCAGAAAAGTCAAAAAGTTTTTTCCTCTTAAATTCTCTGATTTTATTTAAAACCTCCAATTCGTCTGGACTTAGCTCTCCTCCGAGTTCTCGAGAGAGCTTATCAAGCTGAACCTCTGGAATGTCCGAATATAGAACATCACCTTCATGAATCTGGCGTCCTATGGTGGGGCCACGAATACTAATGGCTACACTCGAACCCCTATGAGCGATTTGCCTCACCTCCCCTTCATCCTGAATCTGCATAATTTCACCCGCCCGCCGATTTTCTTCATTAACAAGTCTAACCTTAGGAACCATCGAACCTGCCAAAACCTCCACACCTACAACCGCAGGCTTACTTTTTCTAAAAACGTAGCCCGGCAAAACCTTAATTCTGAACGGACGCACCACTCCCGCTAGAGCCCGTCGCCGTTCCTCCTCCTTTTTCTCAGCAACCCAAGCGTCATAATCATCAAATAAACCATAAATCACATCATTACGGAAAATGGGAACACCGGAAACTTCTGCCTCCTCCTCGGCATCCGGTAAAACACGCACATTAAATGCCAAGACCACTGCATTCAAGGGTTCTCGGTCAGTAACCACAGAAGCCTCCACCACGTCACGTTTACTCACATCACCCACATCAGCTAAACGTACAGAACCACCACGCTCTCTGAAATAACCCACCAAAGCCTCTAAACTACCCAAAGTATCCGCCTTAAGCACAACCCCACTCTTACTAGTCTCAATACGAACCGAATTCACATCAGCCTGAACCTCCCTCACAATCTCATCAAGTTTGGAAGAATCATCCACCACCCGTAAAGGAGCACCCGCAACCACTCTCTCCAAATCAACCCCCACAATCTTCACACCAGCAGCAGCAACAACTTCATTAACGCTATCAAAACGTTGACGCGGATCCCGCATCTCATCCAAGGGCTTAGGCAATAATAAGGCGCGAACACGTGTATTAACCGCTTCCCCCAAACCTCCAAAAACAATCAAATCATCACTGTGCAAAACACCATCATAAATAATAGCATCCACGGTGTGACCCAGCCCCGGCTCCTCTTTCACCTCCAAGGCCACCCCCTTGGCAGCCCCCTCACTAACCTCTAAACGTTTCGCCAAATGCTGCTGAGCCAAACCCGCCAAAACAACCAGCAACTCCGCAACCCCCTCACCAGTAACAGCACTTGTGGGGATAATGGCAATGTTACGAGTAAAATCACGCACCCTATCAAAACGATCACCAGACATACCCAAACGCGACAAATCGCCCACAACCTCATAAACACGCTCATCCAAAAAACGCAACACAAAATCAGGCTGACCCCCCAAACTCTTAAGAACCGAAAGAGAACCAGAAGAAACCCAACCATTAATCCTATCAATTTTATTAGCAGCGATCAAAAACGGGGTCTTACGAGTCCTAAGAATATCAACACACTCATAGGTCTGAGCCTGAAAACCATTCAAAACATCCACCACAAGAATAGCAAAATCAGCAACAGCACCGCCACGACGACGCAAGTTAAAGAAGGCCTGGTGCCCTGGTACGTCGATAACCAGGATGCCTGGTATGGTTAACTCTACGTTAAAAGACTTGAGTAGGTCGCCACCGATGGCATTGATAGTCTCAGTATCTAACATGCTGGCTCCTATGTGTTGGGTTATGCCTTTGGCTTCTCTCCTTTGTACAGCGGTCCCTCTTATCTTGTCCAGTATGCTTGTTTTTCCGCTGTCTATGTGTCCAAGCACTACACATATGGGCTGTCTCATTGGCAATTTTCATTTCCCCTCTTATTTTAGGTTAACGTTGTCTGTTTTGAGTTTTCAATTTTTCGCATAATTAACTCCCCGAAAAAGAAGGAATAATAATCAGCTAGGAAAAATAATCTATACTCATATGAAATAAAACACCCAAGTTCTTAGGTAAAGCTAAATATGCTAGGAAAAAGATATTTCAACTGAAATAAGTATTTGTGATAAATTTTTAGAAGGGTATTTGAGGGATTAATTTGTATGAAAAGGATGTGAAGAAAATCTTTACCAAATTTCTTGAGAAGCAGAGTAAAAAGTTCAAGACTCCTACCAGAGCCGCTCCAGATTTACTAATTGATAACATTGCTGTAGAGATTGAGGGAAGTTGGATTAACTTTAAGGTAACATTAGAAAAGTACGTTAGGTACTCTCTAGAATATCCCTCCCTCGAAACTGTTTTTCCAGCAGATTCTCTAGACGTAATTAAGTTATATCAGTTATTTTTACTTGAAAAACTTCTTGAAAAGAAAAAGCGTCCACCAATAAAAGTTCACTTAGTCACAGAGGCGGAAAAGGGCAATTTTGCCATAAAAACATTTTCTACTGTTCAAGAACTCTACGACAAAACCGTGGATAGAATACTGGACAATTTAGAAAGGGCAAAAGATTTAGCCAAGGATGAGGAGAGTGAAAAGATTTTTCTGACACTCATATTCGCTGACGAGGAGATCAAAAACCTACTAATGGAAGAAACAAAGGCTTCAGAAAACAAGATATCTTTGGAACACTAAGTTTAACACTCTCTTCACACTTTCCGTCTTTCACTCACTGCTCCTTTCCTATCTTTCCCCTTTCTAGTTCTCCTTTAATATTAGCTAGATAATTTTATATACAAAAACTCTTACGAGTGACTTAGGGAAGAATGCACAACATACAGAATAGTCCAAGAGGGCAAAACAACTCGTTAAAAAACGTCTTCTTAGAGCCCGTGTAATTTAAGAGCAAGCTTATTAGAATCAAATACCACAAATTGTTGAAGAAAAGGTATGATACAAATTCAAATACACAAAGCAACACATAATCAATTATTACAAAGAAGAATATACAATATTCTTCCTCCAACATTTATCTATTGGAAAAGGAGTTGATTGTTTTGAGCACAAAAGACATTCCCCTCAAACAAGTCAATAAAAACATTTGGGAGATACCCCAAGATTATCGTCCCTACATGAGGGTCCCCGCAAGAATCATTGCCAACGAGTACTTGATCAAAGACATACACAAGGACCAAACTCTAATCCAAGCCGCAAACGTAACCAGCCTACCCGGCATAAAAAAATTCTCCGTAACCCTGCCCGATCCATAAGAGGCCCCCCCTCCTATGCGGGAAGCACATCAGGGCTACGGTTTCCCCATTGGCGGAGTAGCTGCTACTGATATCGAGGATGGAGTTGTAAGTCCCGGTGGGGTCGGCTACGATATTAACTGCGGTGTTAGGGTGATGAGAACCAATCTTGAAAGAAAAGATGTTGAATCCAAAATTAAAGAGTTAACAAAGGAAATTTTTGATAATGTTCCTAGTGGTTTGGGGTCGAAAAGAAAGATTAAACTCTCAGGCGCAGAGTTGGATGGGCTTCTCTCCGAGGGTGTTAGCTGGTCTATTAGAAAGGGTTTCGGATGGGAAGAAGATGCTTTGCACTGCGAAGCAAATGGAAACCTAGAGGGAGCGAATCCTTCAAAAGTGTCAAGTAGAGCTAAGGAGAGAGGAGTCGCCCAAGTAGGGACACTGGGAGCTGGTAACCACTTTCTCGAGATTCAGTACGTCGAGAAGATTTTTGACGAAGAAGCAGCCAAAGTCTACGGATTAACCGAGAATCAGGCTACAGTTATGATTCATACCGGTTCAAGAGGGTTAGGACACCAAGTATGCTCTGACTATCTACGAATTATGGAAGGAGCAATGAGAAAATACGGAATCAATTTACCTGATAGGGAGCTAGCAGCCGCCCCTGGAAAAAGCCCAGAGGGACAGGACTATCTAG
>DXJA01000013.1 GCA_019056875.1 Candidatus Jordarchaeum madagascarense | reverse complement strand
GTTTGTTTTCTAATAACGTATAACATAGGAGGGACCCAATTAATCCCTAAAAGTTAACCGATTAGCAGACACAACCAATAGTTTATTTTTTAATTTTTTTTACTGTTGTTAAATTTTCCCATATTTTCTAGTAGCTTCTACCATTGCACACAAGTTCTCAGTTGGTGTTTCAAGTACCAGGTCGCATCCTGGTGCGACCAAGCTTACTCCTTCTTGAATTATGTTTTTTACTGATTCGCTGATCTGTTCTGGTGTTCCTTCTAGGAGTAATTCTTTTGGAGAAATATTTCCTATTATGGGGTAACCCGGCTTGATCTTATTAACGATATTTCTTGCATCGCTCATAGAGTCTGTTTCGTCTATTGCTATAGCTGTTGCACCACATTCTACCATGTCTTTTAGAAAGGGTAGGGTCAACCCACAAATATTTATAATGCTAGTTTCCACTCTCTCTGTGATGCGTTTTAAATAGGGTTTAACAAGGTCTCTGAACTGTATTTCATTCATCGCTTTTGCGTTTGCTCCCATATCGTGAAGTGTTATGATGTCTGCGCCTGCTTCACTATATATTTTGGCTAGTTCTATGTACACGGGTAAAGCCTCGTCAATAACCTCTCTCACTTGATCCGGGCCTCGTGCAATAGATACAAAGAAGCGTACTGTGTCTAAAATATAGTAGCTGATACTTGTGAAGGGGGGAATTATCTGGACGTTTATCGGCACCTGGCCGCCAAACTCTTCTTTAAGCAGTTTAATCGCCTTCACGATTACTTGTACTCTCCCTTGTTCTGGAATGTTTTCGGGAACAATAAGTGGTACTATTAACTTGCTTAAAGGGTTCTTTTTGGAGGGCCAAAAACCATACCTTGATTCCACTTTGTCCTCATGATAATCAATACTGACCCCAAACACTTCTGCTTCTACAACCATGTCGAAGGGAATGGTTATCATGTCCAATCCGCATACTCTATGAGCAGCGGAGCCTACCTTGGCCATCTTCTCAGGATTTCTGTGTACCTCGGGCCACCAGGTATCAAAACGCTTCATCAAATCCATGGTGCAACTGGGAGCAGAATTTATACAGGGAATATAATCCAATTCGTCAGCATTTCCCTTCAGAGCAGCCATAACCCGGTCATAAGAGTCCATTCTTTAATACCATCCCAAAACTGCTGAAAAGTATAGTTAATTATTGTTGTTCTGATTTATTTTGTTTTCTTAAATTTTTAAACCAGCTAAATCTTTTTGTAAACTATGGGTTGATTTCTTTCTATCTTGAATCCTATCTCTTCCCGGTCTTTCAGATAGTTTAGATAAGCCATAATAGTGGAAGAGAACAGCGCGTAATCCGAATAGCTTTCTATGCTCATTTCGAATTTTTCTAAAACCAGAGATATGAGTTTGTCCATTTCAAGGGAAGTATTCAGGCTTTCGAGAATTTTTTCTTCGACTTCCACTGTTGAGGCCAGATTTGAGTTTACCAGTTTTTCAAGCTCTTTCTTTTTTGTTAGCTCCCCATGGCTAGGAAGAAAGTGTTCACAGTTTATGGTGAGAATTCTTCTAAGTGATTTCCTAAAGTCCTTGACATTATGTAGAAATAGTATTTTGTGCTTTTCTAAAACCTCATTCGGGAAAACTGAATCAGCACAAAATAATGTATTTTCGGCGATAACTCCGATTTGTTGAGGACTATGTCCCGGAAGATTGACAATATTTACTTTCATATACGCAATTTCTAAAGGTCCTTCCTCAACTATCTGATCAATTTTACACGGCTCACCCATCATAAACTTGTTCCTTAATTCCATAGGAGGGTAAGCTCCACCAGCAAAATAGATGGGTTCCAGAACAGGATTTTCAATTATCGCCGCCTCCAAGGCAGAAGCGTAGACTCTGGCACCGGTGCGTTCTTTAATATAAGCGGTTCCCCCATAGTGGTCGGCATGGCTATGAGTATCAATAATAGCAATTACGTTCAAGTCCTCTCTCCTTAGTTGTGAAAGTATCTTTTTACCAGTGCTCGAATCTAATCCCGAATCTATTAAAATACACTTTTTATCTCCAACTACTATTCCCACTTTTACTCTCGTGTTTAAAAATCCCACATTCTCCCAAATCATCTCCAATTCCATCGAATTCACACCTAGACTAGTTATGCTCACTAATGTTTTATGTTAGTTTTAATTGGACAGACCGGTTTGTGCACTGGATGGGGCAGACCCGGCAATTGCCTTCACATCCCTCTATGGGCACAAATTTCTGCTCACTGTTTCGCTTAACTGGAGCGAATCTAAACCCTTCACATTGGTTTCCAATCCATAGCGGGTCCAGGTCTTCTAAACAGAGCCCATAAGTTGTTTTCTTCTTCGACTCTAGAATAAGGTCTCTGATAAGTTTGAGTTTGGGGTAGCGGTATTTACTCCCACTTATCCGGTATCCGTGAAACACCCTACCCTTATCAAAGAAGAGTGCTTTATACCTTTCCTCTAATTCCTCTAATTCGTTTTCTCTAAACCAGAGTTGAAGGTATTCAAAATGGCTGGGTGAAGATGTTTTAAATCCCACAAAACTGCCGATAATATGGTCTACTTCTATGTCCAGTGCGGCTTCCGTCAGTTCTATAATATTTTGTTCAGAATCCGTTAAAAATGGAAGAAAGGGATCCTCTCTCAGCACAGCAAAAACACCCCAGTCTTTTGCCTTCCACAGGTTACGCAGCCTTACTTCTGGGTGCGGAGCATTGGGCTCAATTAAATTAGCCAGATTCTTATCTAGCGTGGTTAGAGATACCTGTACTGCAAAGAAAGGATAGTTCTGAGTAATTTCAAATATCTTATCAGGAATTTCTCCCTTTGTCACTAGATAAAAAGGAATACCCTCATCCACAAAGAATTGAGACAGTTCCACCATCATCGCAGTTAATTCGGGTGATGCGAGAGGATCGCTCACCGGAGAGGCGTAAACGGGTTTGACCACCCTTGAACGCTTTATAAAGGTTTTAACCCGGTCCACTATGCCTGAGCGGATGAAATATGAGCCGTGAGGTGGACTGGGCCACATGGCTCGGGCATAGCAGTAAACACATTCGTGGGGGCATCCATCTGAGAGATTTAGTGAGAATCGGCTTCTCAGACAGTCCATGTTCGCGGTTTTAAGAGCTGGGCTCTTCAACCTTCTATATATCGAGACTGCTGGTATCTTCCCTGTACTTCTCCAAAAATTGAAGTAGCACTCCTTATGCTGAGCAAAACCAATGTGGCCCAATTTTATGGGCTTACTAAGCCTTTCACCACAGACGGAGCATTCTCCCGGAATTAAATTCCAAACCCAGCTCAAAAAATCACCTTAAACCCTCTACCCATCCAGAACCTTAAAACTTTACTCTCTACTCTTTGAGTTAAAATAAGTTAAAATAAAGAAAAAATCGGATGAAAAATATAGTGCCTTGTCAATGTTTAATTTGTTTTACTGCTACCGGTTCCCTAATTTTCACTCTTTAGGTTTAGAGGGGGAATGGCAGAATCACCAAAAACAGTCCTAGACCCCACCCCAAATATTAAACTCTAAAACAACAATTTTTTTAACAAATTCCTCAGATTCGAAGTATTTATATAGGACCTTCTCAAAAAGAGATTATTCCCGCCCACAAATTGAAGGGCGAACCAAGGTGGGAAACAGGCCTTGAATAGGGCAGAGATTAGAAATCAACCAAACACAGAAAGCCCCTCATAAATAGATAGACACACAAAAAAATAAAGATAGGGAGAATAACTGAATGTGGAGAACAAAAACTGCGAAAAACCACTTGTTCCTATTACTCATTTTTCTCCTGTTGCTTCTACTACCCCTGATGGCATTACCCGCAATCACAACAACTCACCAAACCCCATTACTACTACCCGCAACCCTAACAACAACAGCACAAACACAAACCACAACCACAACCGCCGCAGCAACTAAACAACCCACCAACGTAACCGGGTAGCCAGTAAAAACCGGAGGTGTTGTGAGTTCTTCTCCGGCGCTGGGTGATATTGATGGCGACAGCCAACTGGAAATAATAGTAGGGTCTTGGGACGACTATGTTTGGGTTCTTAATGGTGATGGTACTAATGTAACTGGGTGGCCAGTAAAAACCGGAGGCAATGTGTATTCTTCTCCGGCGCTGGGTGATATTGACGGAGACGGCCAACTAGAAATAGTAGTAGGGTCTTATGATGACTATGTTTGGGCATTTAACCATGATG
>DXJA01000102.1 GCA_019056875.1 Candidatus Jordarchaeum madagascarense | reverse complement strand
TTAGTGGAAACCAACCCACCAAAACCGCCCAAAATCAAAATAAACGTAAGAGAAGACCCTGCCGCGATATATTTCACTGGAGGAACAACAGGAGTCCCGAAAGGCGCTATACTCACCCACTACAATATTGTTGCTAACGCAATACAATTCAAAGTATGGACTCAAGAGTACTGGGAAAAAGGCAAAACAGTAATTCAATCGATGTTCCCGCCATTTCACACTGGAGGAAACAGTACATTACATCTTGTGGTTACTAATCAGGGAACATCAATCTGTATACCGAATCCTCGAGATCTTGATACTATGTTAAAAAATTTTGGTAAACATAAAGTCAATATATTCGCGGGAGTCCCAGCTACTTACATGGGTTTTTTGAATCATCCCGACTTTGAAAAAACGGATTTCAGTTCACTCAAAATCTGTGTCTGCGGCGCGGCAGCGCCACCCCCAGAGTTGGCTAACGAATGGGAGACTAAAACCGGCTCTAAAGTCATTGTGCCTTACGGAATTACCGAAGCTTCCCCTATGGCTATGTCTAATCCTTGGGGTGGCATGCGGAAAAATGGAAGCGTTGGTTTACCTCTACCAGATACTGAGGCCACAGTCGTTGACTTGGTTACAGGGGTGGAAAAGCCTGTGGGCAAGCCCGGTGAACTTATAATTCGAGGACCGCAAATTTTTAAGGGATATCTAAACATGCCAGATGAGACCGCAAATACTCTAAGGGATGGCTGGCTCTACACCGGAGATATCGTAAAAATGGATGAGGACGGTTACTTCTATCTTATTGACCGCAAAAAGGATATGATAAATGTATCTGGTTACCACGTTTTTGGGAAAGAGATTGATGATGTTCTTTACGAAATTCCATCAGTTGAGTTTGCCGCAGCGGTAGGAGTACCAAATCCAGAAAGGCTGGGAAGCGAATTAGTTAAAGCATACATTGTACTGAAACCCGAATACGAGGGAAAAGTCACGGAAACAGAGATAATCAGTTATTGTAAGGAAAAACTTGCGCCGTATAAAGTGC
Organism: Candidatus Jordarchaeum madagascarense; assembly: GCA_019056875.1. Classification (GTDB taxonomy): domain Archaea; phylum Asgardarchaeota; class Jordiarchaeia; order Jordiarchaeales; family Jordiarchaeaceae; genus Jordiarchaeum; species Jordiarchaeum madagascariense. Next base: position 5,017 of record DXJA01000102.1, on the reverse strand, counting down.
CTAAGATGGTGGAATTCAGAAAAGAGCTTCCAATGAGTTCCATTGGTAAAATCTTGAAAAGGGCTTTGAGAGAAGAAGCTAAAAATTGAGTTTTTTAGTTTGAAAAAAATTCTTTTTTATTTTTTTATTTTACGTTTATGGCGGATGGTGTTTTAGTTGAAAAAGTAAAAGGAGATTATTATTTTAAAAAACTTTGTTTCTAGAGTTTGAATACTTTTACCGCGTTGTCTCTCAGAAGTTTTTTCTTAGCTTCATGGCTCAAACCCATTTGCTCAATTTCGTCAAGACACCTCTTGAAATCCAGAAGAGGATAGTCTGTTCCCCACATCACACAATCTTGACCCCATGTGGCTACGTACTGTTTAAACGAATTTGGCCAGAATTTAGGTGCACGAGCGGAAGTATCTACATAGACGTTAGGATATTTCCACGCAAGAATCATCATCTCCTCATGCCAGGGCTGCCCAAGATGCCCACCAATTATTCTCAGCTCAGGGAAGAACAAAGCGACCTCATCAAAATATATGGGTCGCGCACACTCCGAGGGTAAAAGCGGTCCCGTGTGACCAATCTGAATGGTTACTGGTATATCAAGCTCAACGCACTTTGCATAGATAGGATAGTAATATTTATGATTCGGAGGAAGACCCACAATACCGTCCGCGTATTGATAAGGCTCCAATTTGATACCCTTCATATGTAGGTCATTTACTATCCGCTCTACTTCCCTAACAGCTTTCATACCTTCACGGGGATCGACTGTACCGCAGCCTATGAATCGGTCTGGAAACTTGTCGCAAATTTTGGCAGTTTCATCATTGTTTATTCCCACTCCCTTGTATTGAAATGAGGAGGCAATCAGCTTGTCTACTCCCGCTTCGTCCATCTCTTGGATTATTATTTCGGGGTCGACCCCTTCCAAAATTTTATGCGATGCTTTATATCGATCAAAAATGTGCGTGAACTCCGGCGGCCAAGTACCCTTTATTTTACCAACACCCGCCCAAACATCTATTGCTCCTATTTTTGAACTCAAAGTAAACCACCTACTTTTATTTTTTAACTTGTTTCAAATTTTGGAACTAGTATGTAACTTTAAACATTTCTAAAAATTTTTTACTTCAATAAATTATCGTAGCTTTTATAAAAAAATCTTGGTTTTATCAGTGTCTCCTTTGAATTAACCTCAAAAGGTATAAATATTAAAAAACCACTTTATAGCCGACTTTTATAGCAGGGTGGTAAAAATGAGTAAAAAGGTAACCTATAAGGATAAACCATGGCTTAAAAACTATGATCCGGGTGTACCCGAACACGCCGAGTACCCGGAAATACCGGATTTCGAACTCTTAAGTCAAGCAGCTAAAGATCCAGTAGATGCTGTTATGCTTCTCTATCAGGAGAGAAAATTCAAGTATAGAGATATTAACGAGTTAAGTGACAGATTCGCCGCCGCCTTGGCAAACCTTGGAGTGAAAAAGGGGGAATTCATCGGAATACATCTCATAAATCTTCCACAATGGTTTATCAGTTACTATGGCATCCAAAAAGTGGGAGGAGTTCCAGCAATAATCAGCCCATTATACACCGGAGAAGAATTGAAAAGACAAATAAATAGCTGCAAAATAGAAACGCTGATCACCTTCGACTTTTTTTACTCCATAGTAAAAGAAGTGCTCGATAAAACCACAATCAAAAAAATCATCATGACCAACACCACGGAGTATGGAGATAATCCTCAACCTGTACAGGTTCCCAAAACAGAAGCAACCCACTTCAAGGAATTAGTGGAAACCAACCCACCAAAACCGCCCAAAATCAAAATAAACGTAAGAGAAGACCCCGCTGCAATCTACTTCACCGGAGGCACGACAGGAATTCCAAAAGGAGCAATACTCACCCACTACAACATAGTAGCAAACACAATCCAGCACCAGCTCTGGACGCAAGCCTACTTTGAAAAAGGCAAAACAGTATTTCAGACAATGTACCCTCCCTTTCATGCTGGTGGAAATGGAGCGTTCCATCTTGTGTTTATTAATCTGGCGGCATACGTTTGCCTACCTAATCCTAGAGACTACGAAGCAATGTTAAGAAATTTTGGCAAATACAAAGTCAACCTGTTTGCGGGTGTTCCAGCAATTTTTACTGGTTTGTTGAATCACCCGAAATTTGAAGAGGCGGATTTGAGTACGCTCAAGTACTGTATTTCGGGTTCTGTTGCGCTTCCTCCTGAGTTGATTAAGGAGTGGGAGACTAAGACCGGCTCTAGGCTTGTCGATGTTTACGGTATTACCGAGGCTTCTCCAATTGGTTTGTGTAATCCTTGGGGAGGTAAACGTAAGATTGGAAGCATCGGTTTGCCTTTGACGGACACTGAGGCTAAAATCGTAGAATTAGTGGAGGGAGTGGAAGAAATGCCTGTGGGTGAGCCTGGTGAACTTATAATTCGAGGACCACAAGTTTTCAAGGGCTATTTAAATATGCCACAGGAAACCGCGGATACCATAAGAGATGGCTGGCTCTACACCGGAGATATCGCAAAAATGGATAAAGACGGTTACTTCTACATAGTGGATCGCAAAAAGGATATGATTAACGTGTCCGGTTTCCATGTTGGTGGGAGAGAGGTCGACGATATTCTTTACGAGATTCCTTCTGTCATGCTTGCTGCAGCTGTGGGAGTACCGGATCCGAAAAGACCGGGAAGCGAATTAATAAAAGCGTACATTGTCTTGAGACTCGAGTATGAGGGAAAAGTTAAGGAAAAAGAAATTATTGAGTACTGTAAGCAGAAACTCGCACCCTACAAAGTGCCAAAGCTAGTAGAATTTAGAAAAGAGCTTCCAATGAGTTCTATCGGCAAACCTTTGAAAAGAGCATTAAGAGAAGAGACCCAAAAGGGTTAATGCTATTCGGATATGATTTTTTTCTTTTCCTATTTTTCTTTACTATTTATGAATTTGTAATTTAAAAAAAGTGTAGGAAGGGTGTTTTTTCTATGAAGATTATTCGTTTTTATAATTTGAAGACTTTAATTGCATTGTCTCTCAGTATTTTTCTCTTAGCCTGCTCGCTTAATCCGAGTTGTTCTATTTCGTCAATACACCTCTTAAACGTTAGAAGTGGATAATCTGTGCCCCAAAGGACTTTGTCCTGACCCCAGGTTGCGGCGTACAGCTTAAATGATTCTGGCCAGTACTTTGGAGCTCGGGCAGAGGAGTCTACGTAAAGATTTGGAAATTTCCATGCGAGGATCATCATCTCCTCATGCCAGGGCTGCCCAAGGTGTCCACCAATTATTCTCAGTTCAGGAAAGAATAGAGCAACCTCATCAAGGTAGATTGGTCTAGCGCATTCGGAGGGTAAGAGTGGACCTGTGTGGCCTATCTGAATGGTGACCGGGATGTCTAACTCGACACACTTTGCATAGACGGGGTAGTAGTATTTATGGTTAGGAGGTAAACCCACAATTTCGTCACCATAGGCGTAGGGTTCGAGTTTTATGGCTTTCATGTGTAGATCGTTTACTATTCGCTCTACTTCTCTAACAGCCTTCATGCCATCACGGGGATCGACTGTACCGCATCCAATGCATCTGTCTGGAAATTGGTCGCAGACTTTTGCTATGTAATCGTTATCCACCTTCATTTCTTTGTAAACGAATGCGGATAGGATTACTTTTTCAACTCCGGCTTCATCCATTTCCTGAATCATTTCTTCGGGTGCGAATCCTTTGTACATTTTTTCTGGTGTTCTATACCTATTGAATATGTGTAGAAACTGTGGAGGCCAATTTTTCGTTTGTTCGGGGGGTAATACTCCAGCCCAGCAATCTATAGCTCCTATTTTATTACCCATAATCGCTCACCACTCTTCAAATCTAACCCTTGCTAAGGAACAAGAGTCATATATATAACTTTTATCGGTAAAAAACCGTTTTTACAGTTTTTATGGATCGAGGGACATCTCCAAATACGAATTTATAATTTTCTTTGGATAAGATTAATATTTATAGATAAATAAAAAAGGTTCAAAAATCTGGAGGGAAAAGAATGTCTGAAAAATTAATCATTGTTGAAAAAGAAGGAAACATGGCAATAGTGACCCTAAACCGAGAAAAGAAAAAGAACGCCCTCTCCGTAGAGCTTCGAAAACAATTAACAGACGCCCTCTCCAAGTTGGCAAAGGACTATGAAATAAAGGCAGTCATACTAACGGGAAAAGGCCCTGTCTTCTCCGCTGGTTTTGACACATCCGAATTTATGAGCCTAACACCAGAAAATATGCAAGCATTCTTTGAGGCATCGTGGCAGTACCATGTGGATGTGATGACCTTTCCAAAGCCGTTAATAGCAGTACTTAATGGTCCCGCAATAGCGGGAGGTTTGGACCTAGCCTTAATGTGCGACTTCAGAATCGCGTCTGAAACCGCGTTTTTCCAACATCCGGAAATAAAATTTGGAGCTACACCATTGTACACTCTTCTAAAACCAGTTGTGGGCGATGGCCTAGCCAGAGATCTATCATTTACCGGGAGAAGAATAGAGGTAAACGAAGCCCTACGCATTGGACTCGTCAACAAAGTGGTCCCAGCGGATAAGGTTCTCGAAGAGGCTAAATTATATGCAGCACAGATCTGTGAATCAAAACTAGAAACATTAATGGCGGTCAAAAAAATGTGCATTGCAGCCACAAACATGGAAGAATTCTCAAAAATTACAAAGACAGCATTGGGCGGCTAAATCACCGAATCAAGAAGTTACCAATATTTCAACTTTATACAAGGAAAAACAAACCAATTTTAATTAAACAATCCCGCTGACCAGTTCTGAAAGATTTTTCAAACAAAATTTGATGAGGAAAAACATTTAAACGGATGAACCTCAACCTATGAAACACTCGTAATCAAGGAGGAAGAAAATGATCAAAACCAAACTAACCGAAATGCTCGGAATAAAACACCCCATAATACAGGCTGGCATGGGGCCTTACAACACTACCAAGTTGTCCGCTG
>DXJA01000101.1 GCA_019056875.1 Candidatus Jordarchaeum madagascarense | reverse complement strand
CTTGGGTAGGTAATGAGAGGGGGTATCTTAATCTTTTGAGCAAGGATGCCGTAAGATGCTTTATGAAGTATACTCATGAAGAGTACCAGAAGCGTTTTGGAGAAGATTTTGGTAAATTAATTCCGGGTATATTCACTGATGAGCCAGCTAATTACCGCGGATTGCCCTGGACTAGAAATTTCCTGGAGGAGTTCAGTAAGAGAAAGGGCTACGATTTATTGGAAAAAATACAGGAGCTGGCTTTCAATGTGGGCGATTATGTTAAGACCCGCTGTGACTATTTTAGAATGGTTTCCGAACTCTTCTCTGAGGCGTTTTACGGTCAAATTGGGACGTGGTGCAGGGAAAATGGTTTGAAGTTCACGGGGCACCTATTTGTTGAGGAGGAATTGGCCACTGTTACCTGCTACCACGGTAATGTTTACTCTGCACTGAGGGAAATGGGTATGCCGGGACTGGACTGGTTGGGTGACAAAACTGGTTATGATGAAACCTCTTTAGTAGAGTCTCCGGATTTGGCTCCGAAAGTAGTGAGTAGTATTGCACACGCTACCGGGAAAAGGTTTGTGCTCTGTGAGTACGGGGGAGGTAGTGGCTGGGACATTACACTATTGTCCCTCAAAAATCTGGTCAACTATCTTCAGGCCACTGGTGTTAACTTTATGAACCATCACGCGGCGCACCTCTCGCTTAAGGGTCTTCGTAAGAGGGATTTTCCACCATCGCATTTTGTTCAGGAGCCTTGGTGGAAGTATTATGGTGCCTTTTCCGATTACATTTCACGCCTGAGTTACGTTAACAGTTTGGGTACACATGTGGCCGATGTGCTGCTTCTTTATCCGATTAGATCTTTGTGGGCTGAGTACACTCTTAGAGGAAAAACAGCAGTCTTTGAAGATATTGTAAAATATTTCGGAATGATTAGTAACACCCTTCTGAGAATCCAAAGAGATTACGATATTCTTTTCGAGGACGAAGTTCTTGAGGGACTAGTAAGCATTGAAGATAAATACATAAGAATAGCAAATGAAAAATTTCGGGTCCTAATCCTCCCACCAATAACCACGATACCAGCCAACGTTATTAAACTGGTAAAGGAATTCTACAAGAGTGGAGGAATCGTGGTTAGCCTTGGTTTCCTTCCCGCCAACTCTGATGAGAAACAAAACGACACCATAATTGAAAACCATATCAAAGAAATTTTTTCAGAGGAAGCATATCAGAAAAAGAAAATCAGCAATAAGAATGTGAATGAGGGACAAGCTGTTTATATTCCGTTACCTAGTGATGTGAATAGGGAGGAATTGGAAAAAATTCTTCGAAACACCCTAAACCAATTGTTAGAAAGCGATATCAGGATAAACTCCTCTCAGAGTCGAAACCTAATTTGTTTGCACCGGAGAATAGAGGTAGACGAGTTCTATTTTGTGGCGAATCTGTCGGGGGAAAGTGTGGAGGGCGAGATAAATCTTAACGCCTCGGGTAGACTTGAGAAATGGAATCCAGAGACTGGTGAAATTGTTCAAGTATACGCTTATCGCAGGGAAGAGGGTAAAACCATAATTCCATATATCTTTGAACCTTATGAGGGCGTTTATTTTGTTGTGAAAAAGGGGAAAGAACAGAAGCATGTGACTTCATCGAACGTTAATATAACTGGTATTTATGAAACTGCTCAAAAAATTACCGGGTATTCAAGAATCTCTGAGCCGAAAATTGTTTTCGAGGGACAAAGACTCACAGCGGAAACCCAAACCATTCTCAAGCCGATAACCTTATCGAAGTGGAGTGTGGAAATCCCCATTAACTACATGGTTTTAGAACCCTGGAGAATAAAGGTGGGGAAAGAAGTTTCAGAACCCGAGAAAGATAAAAAGGAGAAAGAACAAAAACCACTAACACTCAGCCGATACAGACCGATAGGAGAATTGTTATCAGGAATTCCCTCCCTGGCCAAAGCTCTAAACATCGACGTGAAAGAATATGGTTTTTACGAAATTCTGGATATTCTAGAAGTAAAGACCAGAGAAATGGGGATCGATATCGCTTCCCAACCTATTCCCCTTGGAAGCGAGTACGAAATGAGCACCGAGTTTGAAATGAAGCACATCCCGGACCAGATTCTACTAGTCTATGAGGATTTGGGTGAACCAATCGAGGTCTACATCAACAAATCCAAAGTGGAGGAGACCCCCCAAAAATACTTCCTATGGGACAGAAGTAATCGCTCCCTGGAAATTAAAAAATATTTGAAGAAGGGTGAAAACCGAATCACCATCAAAACCATATTTCCGGGTTTTAAGGACAAAGCTCCCAGCACCCATGGGATAGAACCCTTCGTTCTTGTAGGAAAATTTGCGGTAAAAGAGAAAAAAATCGATGAACCAAAATTTATTGAGTTAGACAAAACAGAAACAGAAAAGGGAATGCCGAATTATATCGGAGACATCACCTTAAAACAAAAAATTAACCTAGACGAAAAATATATGGAAAAGAAACTGATGTTGGAAGGCATCGGTTTCAAGAACGCCATCAAAGTTAAAGTTAATGGAAAAGAAGCAGAAACAAGATTATGGCCACCATATAGAATGGACATATCCGAGCTATTACAAAAAGGGGAAAACACTCTAGAAATAGTAATAACAAACACCGCTGAAAATCTGCTCGGAACCCCGACACCAATGAGGGAAAAGCAAGCAAGTATTGTGCCTTACAATAAGCATCTTTTTAATTACTAGCATTCTAAATTATCTGTAATTCTTTTCCAGAAAGTTTTTAACAATGTAAAGCACTCTAAAAAACAACTCAGAGAATGGGAGTAATTTCGGATGAAGGTAGTTTGTCTTTGGAAATATTTCGGTGGCGACATTGAAAAATTTGTTAAGAACAATTTGCCTCCGGATGCGGATTTAGTTTTTCCAGACACTGAAGAAGAGACATTTGAAGAAATAAGGGATGCCGATGTGTTACTGGCTCACTGGGTGCCACCAAATATGATTGAAAAGGCAGAAAAGCTGAAACTCATCCAGACGGCAGCAGCAGGTGGAGACGGGATTGATTTTATAGCCGCTGCCAAAAAGGGAATAAAGGTAGCCACTTCTTCAGGATGCAATGCTTCGGCGACCGCGGAACACGCTATGCTACTTATGCTGGCACTGATTCGCAGACTACCACAAGAATACAACAGACAAATTAGGGGCGAGTGGCAAATTTGGGCAGACAAGTACGAGGGATACGAACTCTTAGATAAAACCCTAGGAATCATCGGTTTTGGTAAAATAGGTATAGAATTAGCCAAAAGAGCAAAGGCCTTTGGAATGAAGATACTGGCCTTAAAGAAGCATCCTGAAACAGCTCAAGAGGAGAAGGAAACACTAGGGCTGGATTTTCTGGGAGGGTTAGAGAGCCTAGACCATGTATTAGAGAACTCCGATTTTGTTGTGCTTTGCGTTCCTCTGACGGACGAAACAGTAGAAATGATCGGAGAACGAGAAATCCAATTAATGAAGAATACCGCCTATCTAATCAACATATCCCGAGGCAAAGCCATAAATGAAAAAATCCTTATCGATGCCTTAAGAAAAGGTAAAATTGCAGGAGCCGGGCTCGACGTATTTTATGATTATGTTCCTAAACCAGATAATCCTCTTTACAAAATGGATAACGTAGTACTCACCCCACATATGGGTGGATGGACTAAAGAGAGTAGAGAGAGATGCTTAAAATTCTCCATTGAAAACGCTTGGAGAGTTTACAAAGGAGAACCAATTAAAAATGAATTAAGAGTAGACTTGGGATACTAGTTTAAAAAACCTAAAGAGCGTAATTATAAACTTATTACATTCATTCTCAATAAGAATTATTTTCTCTCTTGTTCTGGTTGGTTTAAAATAACTCTACACGCTTCAGCTAAACCTTGGAGAAACTCCCAAGAGTCGTTTCTCGTTCCCTTCTTCTGCATCGCGCTTACATCTTGACAAAGTGGTTTAACCATCCTTTTAAGAATATGTTCGGGCGAGGGTTCGTAGGGTCTGAGGGAGTGTTCTATAAGCACTTTAAAGTGTCCAAGTGCTCTTTTTACAATCTTATTCAATACAACACCTCTATATGTCCCTCTCTTACAATAACACTAAACTGATCCTCAGTTAGCTGTATTTCAATACTTGCCTTCTTCAGTAATCTTTCTGCGATAGAAATCCTCTGGCTTTTACTCAGATTAGCTTCTAACAAGAAGCATCCCTCACCACCAGTATATAAAGACGCAGCGTCAAATTCCGCTATAAATGTAGGATCCATCAGTATTTCGGTCATATCTCTACTTTTTGATTTTACTTCATCAGCGGAGTATTTTAATTCTACTTCTTCCTCATGGTGCAAATAACTGATTATAACGCTACCCGGTTTGAGGATGTCAGTGAGAATTTCTATTAACTCAGTAATAAGTTCCTTTGGCAATTCGAAGCCCATACCGTTCGGGGTTGTGCCTACATATATTTCAGGGTCAGGTCTTAACCAGTTAAAGAGAGCATTGGTGACTGAACGACTAAGACTACCCTTTCTAGCCCCGTACAAAACGCCAGCCTTCGATCTCACCTTTTCTTCCAAGTCGTCGGGAATAGCTACTTTAATATATTTCATAATATCATCCAAAGACCTATTAATTGGGACATATGACCATATTCCCATAAATACCTTTTGGGTGAATTGTCAATTTTCTATCTGGATAAAAAATACGAAGTTTTAAGAAGTAGAGAGGTGTGAACCATAAGTTTTATTGAAGGCTCAATTAAATATATTTAGAATCTGTGTATTGAAAAATAGAAAAATTAAAACCCCCCATTTTCACACTTAATCCGTAAAGTGTTGTATTGATTTTCTTTTTAATTATTAAACATTCTATCCGTTTAACAGCACATAGTAAAGAGCACCCAGTTCACCCGTAATTCGACTATCAATAGGAACTAACTGGTATTCCTGATTGTAAATTGCAACAACTCTAAATCCCGCTTCCTGAGTTAGCCTTTTGAAATCTTCATAGTGCCAGAGTCTTAGCTCATGTTTTTCTTCAAATTCGACCATTCTGCCGTTATCCTGTACCTTCATTTTAAAATTAATATGTCTAATTTTGTTCTCCCTGTCATAAAAGTAGGGACACCATGTAGCCTCTATTTTAGTTCCATTACTCTCAGCAAGCCAGGTTTCATCCGGCTTTTTCTCATTCTTCAAGTCTTCATAAGCGCATATGATTTCCACGATGTAAAGTGCACCTTTGCGAAGGGATTCTGACATTGCTTTAAAATGGTTTAGTATATCCTTGTCTGTGAGACAGTATCCGAGACTGTTAATAGAAATTATTGCGGCGTCGAATTTCTGATCGAATTTCACGGTTCTCATGTCGCCCAATAGGACTTCAGCCTTTCCAGCGTACCCGTCATTCATGATTCTCTCTTTTGTGTACTCCACCATGTTTGGACAAATATCGTATCCAGTAATATTATATCCGTATTTGGGAAAAGCCTCCAAGAATATACCGCTACCACAGGCTGGCTCTAGAATTGTTTTCACTTCAAAGCTGCAGTACTTTTTAAAACAACTAATGTAGAAGGCAATTTCTCCTGAGACATCTCTTGAGAAGGCAATGTCATAATATTTTGGCAGATTATAAAGGGTAAATTCTTCCTCGGTAAAAACTTTGTTTAAATCTTCACATTTCGGGGAATTATGGTTCATCTCTAGGGAATCGCTTGAGGACGCGTTATCACTGCTTCCTGATTGGGTTGCACCGGAATTAGAGCTTTGAGTCACTGTTGAAGTTAGACTTTTCATGTTTTTCACCCTAATCTTATTTTACAAAAGCAGAAATGTTGTTTGTAAAAAACTCACCATACCATTCGAATATTTATCAGATTTGTTAAAGATTGGACTATTCTATATTTAGTCCTAATATTTACACCAAAAGCAATTATTGTTTTGCATTGTCTCAAATTCTTATTAATTTTCCTCTATATCTATTTATTTTACTGAAATTAATAGGTTTTCTCAATTTTTTTATGGTTATAGAACACCACTATCCTTGCTTAAAAATCTTATGTTATCAAAAAAAATATGTAAAAACTATTCAAAAAATGTTTATAGAAAAATAGCATAAAAAACCCTGTAACCGAATTTTTCAAAAAAAGTATAGAAAGAATATCTATTAGTGGATTCTTTCTTCCTTGAATTTTTGCTCCATATCAGCTTGGCTTTTAACAGGCACCACGTTTCTAACCTTTTCGAGGGTGATGGCTTCACTGGGACAATTGGAGGCGCATATACCGCAACCTATGCAGAGATCCTCTCTCAGCATTATGTAGTCATCCGACAAGTCTTCTGAATGAGGCCAGTGATGATATCTGGCGTCCATGGGACATATTTCTATACACTTTTCGCATTTGGTACATAGATCGTTATCAGTTACTGGGACAAAATTGGATTTTGTAATGGCATCATAGTTTTGGAATTCCTTAACTGATTTAAGGAAACCACAGCAGCAGGGACAACAGTTACAGATAAACACCGAGGTATCCTGAATGTTTATAGTCTCGTGCACCAGTCCCGCCTCCTCAGCCTTCCTCATAACCTCCATAAGTTCATCTAGGGTGACCTTACGTCCTACTCCCTGGTCTATGACACTCTGGGCTAGGAATCCGCTGGTCACGCAGAAGTTTTCGTCAGTGCGTTTACAGGGCTCCCCAGCGTGTTTAGCCGCATTTCTACAGCTGCAAGGAACTACGGCGAAAAGATTAGCCTTGGATAAATACTCATTTAGAACTTCGTAGGGTAAAACTTGGTGCTTTACTTCTAACGATTTATTTATTTCGATTGTTTTCTCTGGCGATGTAGATTCGTTCGATTTTTTAGGTTTTGTTAATTAGGGTTTCGCCTGTTTTGGTTTCGGATTTTCCTTGTTT
>DXJA01000100.1 GCA_019056875.1 Candidatus Jordarchaeum madagascarense | reverse complement strand
TTAAGGTATTTTATGTTGTCTCTACGAATAGAAAACGAATATAAAAAAGTTCCGAAAAAATCGAATAAAACTATAGAAAATACTCCAATTAAAAAACTCAGCTTGAATGATTAAGAAAATCTAAATAAAAAAGAGACCCAAAGATTCAAACCATCCTATTTTTTGAATCCAAGTCCTTAGAATTAGGTTTAGTAGTTGCAAAACCTATGGTGGTTAGGGTTCTGATTTTTCTCCTTACTTGTAACACCTGATGGCGATAAATGTATGGAAGAAAACTGTTTTCATCCCCTGAAAAAGGGTCCTCCGCTACCCCCAAGAGCTTCATTACAACTCCTTTTTCAATTATTCCCCCACTGATGCTGAAAACGCCCTCTCCCATTTCGATTCTTCTTATAAAAACTATTGGAAGTTGAAGTTTTCCATGATACTTTTTGGGCACAATTTTGGCTAGAAACTCCAATTCTTCCTTTTTAAACGGAATCTGGTCTCCATCCAAAGTTATAACATGGGGATTCTCAGATTCTAACAGAGATTCCAGAGTTTTATAGTTCCGCGGTAAATGGTCATTTATCTTATCGATTTCCCTTCTCCAAATGTTTGTAAAATGATCACTTCTCATAAAATCTCGACCCAAAATTCTAAACTTTACTCAAATTTTGCAGGTTAACATGTTTCTGTTTTTATCTACGATTTGAAGTCTATTTGAACTTTGCCAAGACCATGGCATGAGCCTTATCAAAAGGTTCTAGGTTGACAACCTGCATGATTTCAAAACCTCTCCCAGTAAGCACCTTGGTTTCCTCTTTAAAAATCTCACTAGGTTCCTTCGTCACGTCAATACTTTGTGCCTTTATCGCTAACATGACATAGCCCCCACTCTTCAGAAACATTTCCGAGTTATCCGCAAGAAGTTTGGCTTGTTCTGGCTGAGCAACATCAGAATAAACCACATCAACCATCTCAACAAGCATCCTGTACTTTTCTGGGAACCGGGCATCGGCGAGTATGGGAACCATATTCCTTTTGGTTTCACTTATTCTAACCAGTTCTCTCATCACACGAGGAGAAAACTCTACACAGAAGACAACCCCATCTTCCCCCACGATATCTGCAACGTGACTGGAGGTGGTTCCAGAAGCCGCACCGAGATATAACACTTTCTCGCCCTCCTCTATGGGTACCTTTTCAATCTTCTTTAGTATGGAAGCCGCCAATTTGCTTCTATAAGGTTCCCATAAACGATACTCGTTTCCCTTGTAATTTATTAGTTTCTCACCGTAAACCTGAAATCCCGGTGAAATATTCCTTGTAGCAAGTCTTTTAATGCCATCATCACCGACTGCTAGAAATATGCCTTTAAATTTGTCATGAGGTTCTACAATCAATTCTTTCACCCTTGCCTTTTCTTTTTACTTTTTACCTTACTACCGCCAACTCTACTCTTTCGTCTCCCTCTTGGCATAAATTGTTTGGGTTTACGGGCAGGAGGATTAGGATACTTCCCTTTTATTTGTGCGATTCTTTGATTGATATCCTCTTTTAATTCTTCGGCAACGTATTCCCCTGAAAAGGCATCAATCCGCGCAGCAATCGCGAGTTTTCCCGCGTAAACTCTGGCAATTTTGCCTCTTTGCCACCAAGGAGCCGAGTTAATTTCGGGGTGCCGAAATATTACCCCATGCTTCGGTGGAGGCGCCCCAGTCTTTTTATGGCGGAAAAGTGCTTTCTCAGCACCCAGTATTTGAGTAATGCTTGATGGAAGGCGAGCCAATTCGTTAATTCCGCCTGCCAGACTTATCAAACGTGCTCCTAAAAGGGGACCGATGATGCCGTTAACATTGGGCGCTACTTCTTTCATCATTTCGGATATGTACCTTTCAATCTCTCTTCTTAGTTCAAATAATCTAAACGTTTCTCCCGCGAATTCTCTTAGTATTTCGATATCATACTCTGAGATTTCCGCGCCCATCGATTTACTTGCTGCCTTTACAATTTCTTCATTCATTTTATCCGGTGTTCTTGACAAGTTCTCTAATTTTTCAGTTGTAAAATTCGATCTCAAACCTATTTCACTTACAATGTTCACAAAAGCGGTATGGCTTGAAATCATTTTATCAAGCTCGGGAAAATGCAGACTATACCATTCTCGAATTCGCGTTGAGAACAAGTTAAGAATATTATCAATATCATCAAGAGAGAATATTGCCTGCACTATCATCTTATCACGCTTTTCTCCCTCCTCCTTAATCTTGATGCGGGTTAACTGGGTATTCACTTTCCAGAGAAGCTTCTTAAAATCTGATTCAAGTATTTCACTCCCCGCTCTATTGACATAATCCAGCATATTTTTTCTAAACATTTTTGCGATGCTGGAGGGTTTCTCAAGTTCGATCTTCAAGTTCATCTTGTCTTTGAGACTTCTTACTAGTAGTTCATCCTCTAAAATGAAGGTCGCATCTTGATCCTTAAAGGGTTCAAAGACGGTTTCTAACTCCTCAATAACCAGGCCTTCCTGCAACTGAATGATTTTTTGTGCAGTCTCTGAAACATTTTTAGGGAAGAGAGAAAAGGCTAGAAGGTTTCCATCCTCATCCAGTGCAAATATACCAAATGCACTTTCCGCCATGTAGACTTTCATTGTTATCCCTTCCACACAATTGAAATCCTTTTAACCCATAAAAACCATTTTCTCTGTGAACAGAGGAAATTAAAGTAAAGTATCAAAAGAAATTAAGATTGCTTCCTTAAGAACGTTGTTGAACTTATGAAGGGAGGCGCAACATTGGTAGATATTTCCGTAAACTTATCGAAGCTAAAACTACGCAACCCAACTATGCTCGCATCAGGAATAGTTGGAATTTCTGGAAAGCTCCTTTTGAGAGTTGCAAATGAAGGTGCGGGAGCATTGGTTACTAAGTCTATTGGTCCGGAACCTAGAAATGGATACGGTAATCCCTGCTTAATAGAGGTGTTTAAAAACACATACTTGAACGCTATGGGTTTACCTAACCCGGGTGCAAAGTTTTTCTCAAAGGAATTAAAAATAGCCAAGAAGGGAGGCGTTCCAGTTATCGCGAGCGTATTCGGAGCCAACCCCTCAGAGTTCGCACATGTTGCATCTGAAATGGAGAAAGCCGGGGCGGACGCTGTTGAGCTAAACGTTTCCTGTCCACACGCGGAGATTGCCATCATCGGTCAAAGCTGTGAACTCGTAGGTGAAACAGTTAAAGAGGTCAAGAAGGCGGTAAAAATCCCCACTTTTATAAAATTAAACCCTAATGTCACTGATATCACGGAAATAGCGGAAGAAGCCGAGAAGGCCGGAGCAGACGCAATTACTGCAATAAACACTATAAGAGCAATGACAATTGATATCGATACTTGTAAACCAGTACTGTCAAATCGGATAGGAGGATTATCAGGAGAGGCCCTAAGACCCATCGCAGTACGCTGCGTCTACGAGATTTACGAGCATGTAAGAATCCCAATCATAGCGGTGGGAGGTATTCTCCAATGGAGCCACGCTATAGAACACATCTTAGCAGGAGCGACAGCGGTTCAAATAGGCACAGGACTTGTGAATGGTTTTCAAATTTTTCAAGAAATATCGGGAGGAATAGAGAAATACTTGGCGGAAAAAGGATATAAAAGTATAAAGGAGATAGTGGGCATTGCGCATCAGGAGGGTGGAAATTGATTAACAAATCTCGGGTTGTAAGAATTATAGAAACAAAACAGGAAACACCAACCGTCAAAAGCCTTTTCTTTCATGATGACGAGACCGCCAAATCCCGACCAGGGCAATTTTTAATGATCTGGATTCCGGGAATCGATGAAATCCCTATGAGCGTATCTAGCACGCGTCCCCCGGGAATAACGGTTAAACTTGTGGGTGAGGCAACAGAGACACTCAGCCACTTGGAGAAAGATGATGAAATAGGAATCAAAGGCCCCTTTGGCAATGGGTTCACGATTACCGGTCAAAAAGCACTAGTGGTCGGAGGCGGAGTGGGTGTGGCTTCTCTTCTACCTCTAATAAGGCGATTAGCGGGAGAGGGTAAAGATATTACAGTTATTTTAGGCGCCAAAACCAAAGAAGAGCTGTTATTCAAAGAAGAAATAATGAAACAAGTGGGTAGAGACCAACTTATTATATGTACGGATGATGGTAGCTCTGGTTCTAAGAAGATAGCAAGTGACCTAGCTGCCGAAATGATTGAAAAAAACAACTACGATCAGGTTTACACATGTGGGCCTGAAAAAATGATTTATAAAATATTTGAGGCGGCAGAGAAAAGGAATATTCGGTTACAGGCATCTGTTGAAAGGTATATGAAGTGTGGATTTGGTCTATGCGGAAGCTGTTGTATAGGCCCCTTTTTGGTCTGTAAAGATGGCCCAGTACTAGACAATAATATTTTAAAAGAAGCCCTAGACGAATTTGGAAAACTTCGCAGAGACCCCTCTGGAAAATTTGAAGAAATCTAAGTTAAAACACATAGGTATTACAGAAAGATAAAAGCTATAATATGCATAAGTATATTTAAGCGTGCAACATGGCGGGTATTAAACCCACTTATTAGGACGTAGCTTCAATTAATATGATATAAAAATGGGGTAAAACCAATGAGTGAGATCGGCAATCTTGAACAGTTTATTTTTAAGACTCAGAGATTGCTGAAATGGCTTGAATCAGAAGCCAATATTGATAAAGCTCTCAGCAATAAGGGAGGACCAATTGAACAGAGAAAACTTGCATTGGAGTGTATTAAACAATTAACTCAATTAGTCTCATCTATAAAAGATGTCTCAACCAGCAAATATCCCGAAAAGATTTTGGAAATAGAGGAAAACCATAACTCTGCTCTTGAATCTTTAGAGGCTTTAAACAAAATAATTGGTGATAACGATTTAAACGCGGCCAGAGCATTTCACCTAAGCCAAGATGCCTTAAATCAAATGTTAACTAAAGTATCCAAATTTATCCAGCTAGTTAAACCAGTAGATGAAAATCCTTTGATTTTAAAAATCTTAGAACTAAAGCAGAGAGTAGAGGATTTAGAAACGGAAAGATACCAATTACTAGTCGAACTTCGCAGAATCAGGGGAGGAGAAGAACCACTCTTAGAAGCACCATCATTCCAAACTCCATATACTACACCCTCAGAGGGTATTCAACAAGAAGTAGAAAAACTCAGAGCGGAAAAAGAAATATTAGAACGACAAATAAGCGAGCTTAGAGGGGGAGAAAAATCCAAAGCATATCAGAGTCTATTAAAGGAAAACAACGAACTCCGAGAAAGAACCGCCCGCCTAACTGAAGCTCTCAGAATCACCAGAACACGAAACGAAAATCGATTCAAACAACTACTACAAGAACGCGATGAATGGAGAACAAAATCCCTGGAAAAAACAATACGCAGCATAGAGGAAACAATGTACGACCTACGGAACCAACTTGAATCCCTAAAAAAAGAAAATCAACAATTAAAACAAAGACTAAATCTACGCCCACAAACAGAAGAGGAAAAAGCGGAAAAAGACCAAAAATACGACTTCTACTACGTATAGACATCCCAAGAGCCTAGAAACCACAACAACAAATGTAAATCGATTTGTTTTTATAAAATTGAAAAGATAATAAAAAGAATAAAATTAAAAATATCAAAAAAGAGAACAGAAATTGTTTTAAGTAATAAAAAACAAAAAATTGTTTTAGCTTCACTCAGTACTCACGCACAAAATGGAGGAAAAAAAGTGTATACATCTTTTTGGGATAGCGTCTATGACATTATAGTTCTAATCATCGTTTTCATATTCGTGTTCGCGGTAATAGGTACAGGCGAAGTTCTCAGAAAGCGGAAAGGCCTTGACCCCAACTTTACACGAAAAATGATTCATTTCTTCGCAGGAGACGCCATACTATTCTGTCCCTTCTTCATAAATCCGCAAATAATACCCATAATCCCACTAGCAATGGGAATCCTAATCTTCTTCTCATCCCCAAAATCACCCATCCAAAGCATGAAATCAATGTTCGAAGTAATGGCAAGAGCCGAAGACTACGCAGCAGGCCACATCTACGGACCACTATACTACATCATATCAATAGGCATCCTAGTATCCATATTTGCCTACCCCGCCGGAACAGCCTACTGGCCCCTATTCACCTTAGCAGCAGTAGGACTATTCGCAATGTATTACGGAGATGGACTTGCTACGATTGTTGGTCAGAGGTGGGGGAAACACAAGTACACAATTAGAGGGTGCACCCGGAGCATCCAGGGTTCGTTAACCGTATTCATAATGACTTTTCTGTCAGCCTTTTTGGTATTATTCTACTTTAGTTACTTCGGATTCTGGCCCAGCCTTCCAATGAATCAATGGTTGGTAATCTGGTTGCTATACGGTTTCAGCCCCATTTTTAGCACTTATCTCGCCCTAAGTGTATTAGTATCGACACCCCCTATTGTTCCAATGCTTACTCTAATGCTGATTGTGGGAATAGTTGCAGGAATAGCAGCAGCACTGATCGAAGGATGTTCCGGAAGAGAATTAGACAACATATACGTTCCCCTAATCGTTACTGCGGTAATATTCGTTCTAATCCTATTGATGTTTCCAAGCTACTTTTCGGTATTATCCCTCAATCTGGGTAGCCTAATCCCCTTCTAACAATAATTTAGAGTGGTGTAGAATAGAAAAACGGTGTAATACCAAACTAAAAATTAAAGAAAAGGTGGCAAACTTCTTTTTGCTACCAATCCTCTTTTTCCTTACCTCTTTGTCTGGAAGAGTTTAAAGAAATAATATAATTATTAGTAGGAATCCTCGTCTTCTAGAATACCTGCTTCTCTAGCGAACTGGCCATAGCCCATACGTATGAGTACTCTGGTGCTTCGGTTGAGTAAGAAGTCGATCCAGGTTTCTTCGGTTGGTTCGTTGTAGAATTTTCCGAATCTCTTTGCGTATTGTCTTTCATCGTTGCTGGAGATGAGGTTTTTGACCGCGTTTTGTGATAATGCTATTTCCACGTCGGCTGCATTTGCCTTACCATTACCGACATTGATTCCATACTCCGTGCGCAGGACATGAAAAGCTTCGAGGGGAGGTTTTTCATCCTCAAAGTTCTCCAAGGAGTCGAAAAGGGAAAAGTCTATTAACGAATCTGTTACAAGATCCACGAATATGTTTGGGTGGTTGTCGAGGTATTTTATAAATTGTTGGCTTAGTGCTAATTCCTCTTGGACCTCTTTTACTGATTCTTTTGTGTAATTGTTTAGGAGGAATTCGGTGATGTCCATTACTTTCAATCCGATGTCGCCGGCTCCATCGATGAGATTTGTTTTGCAGAAGGGGCACGCACTGAGGAGAACTTCCGCCTGGGTTTTAGCTGCCTCCTCCACTCTTTCTTTTGATATTTGTACTGCTATGTCTGGAAATGCCTTTTTTACTCCGCTTCCTGCGCCGCAACAGTGAGCGTATCTTCGGTTTGTTTCCATTTCTAGTAGTTCAACATTGGCCGTGGCTTTCAGGAGGTTACGGGGATCCTCAAATATGTTCATGTGTCTTCCGAGGTGGCAGGGATCGTGGTAGGTGACTTTGATTTTTTGGGGGCTGGCGAATGCTATTTTGTTTTGATTTGTGAGCTTTTTAAGAAGCTCGGTAACATGTATTAGTTTTACTTTGGTTCCGTTCCAGAATGGAGCGTAATCCTGAGCGAAGGTTCTGTAGCATCCTGCACAGGAGAAGACTACGGTCTTTGCGCCGATTTCATGGATTTTTTCGACATTGTGCTTGGCGAATTCTTGGGCGGTTTTCACGAAGCCGGTTCTAAATAAGGTGGAGCCACAGCATCGCTCGTCGTCTAGAATGGTAAAGTTTACACCAGCTTTGTGAAGTAGCTCTACGGTTGATTTTGCTATTTCTTGTCTGCGGTAGCTTGAGGTGCATCCCACATAGTAGACCACATCTGCTTTTTCGGGTATAGGAGCAGAATTTAGGAATTCTCGTCTTTTCTGGTGGTCCTCGCCGTAGGGATTGAATTTTTCTAAAATGTTTTTCTCTATGCTGGCGTGTGAGTCTAGGAAGTAGCCCGAGTTAACCAGCTCTTTTCTGAGACACTCCATCATGGCAGGGACATCGATTCCGCCCTCAATGGCTAAGCAGGTTTCTTTGCAGCTGGCACAGGTTAGGCAGAGATTAGCCCACTGTACAATGTTTGAATCAATCTCAAGTTCCCCCTCTATGAGCTTTTTTAGGATAATGATTCTTCCCCTGGCGCTGTATGTTTCAAAGCCCAGAAGATTTCTAATCGGACAAGGCATAGAAATGTGTTTTTTAGCTGTGCTAATTTTTACGGAGTATGCACAGTCACCACAACGGCCACACTTTTCCATTTGATTTATGTAGTCGGCTAAGCCATTGAAATTCATACTCAACCACCTCACAAATCAAACACTGTAGGGTGTAGAATATTATTAGGATCGAGAACTCCTTTGATATTTCTCATAAGATTGTGAAAGTTGGGGTTCACCTGTGTGAGACACTCCTTCTCCCACAAGGGTCCACACCAGTAGGGTACTGCTCCCCCGGTGGAAAGCTCAATTTGTTTAAGCTCTCCCCAAACTTTTTCCATTAATTCTTTATTTTTCTGGTTGCCTATAAAGAGAGTAATCCAACCAGTACAGTAGCTTCTATCCACTCCGAGTGCACTAATAATCCAGTTCATTCCTTTCCCCTTAATGTCATATTTCTCAAAAATTCTGTGTGCACCTTTCACTGTTTCAGGGAGAGTGGAAATAGGTCTCAAATGGCAGGTATTATACCAAAAACCAGAATCAAACAGAGGCTGAACCATGTTGAACATATCAGTCCAATGAGCCTTAGAAAGAAACGTTCCCAGAGAACGCCCATCCCTCTTCGCTATCTGATCCACAATTTCTTTCTTCTTATTAGCGATTTCCTCGTCTTCTTCCTCGATAATAACAGCCAAAATACACTCTAAACGCTCCCAAAAATCAAGATAGGAGTTGGCCAAAAGGTCAATCGAATTTTTATCTCCAAGCAGAACAAGCTCCTCAGCAAGCTTCTTCCGCTGCAATTCATGCATAACTTTGGCACAATCATCAATACTTTCAAAACCATAATCGGCAAAAGCCACCCCATTCGGAGTATAATATACTTTAAGGGTTGCCTCAGTTTTTACACCAAGCGTCCCGTGATCACCCAGAAACAAACCCGTCAAATCGTTAAAAGTGGTGTATCGGGCAAAAGGCTTTGAATCGGGATTCCAACCACTACCGGTCTTAACAACTTCACCAGTGGGGAGCACAACTTCTAATCCTACCACCGAATCGCAGGCGCCACCCCATTTGCTAGCGCCACAACCAATACTATTACCACTCAGTGAACCGCCAACTGTTCCCGCGTTGCCACCATAAGGCCCTCTAAAGCCGAGCTTGAAACCCTTTTCTTTCAGTAAATGTATTAGTTCAGCCCACCTCAAGCCCGCACCAACAGTAACCGTCATAATGTCCTCATCAAGTCCTTTAAAATAGTCCATACGAGTTAAATCGAGCATAATCGCGTTAGGTACGCGGGGAAGGGGAGACCCATTTATACTGCTTCTAGCCCCAGCCGCAACAACCGGAATTTTTTTATCATTAGCAATTTTCAAAATATTTGAGACTTCTTCTGTACAACCAGGGCGAACTACAATCCCTGGTGAATCAAACTGGAACGGACTGGCGTCCCGGCTGTATGCCAAGAGATCAAGTGTATTATCCCGGACATTCTCTTCACCGGAAATTGCCACTAGCTCATTATAGACTGGGTGATGTGCTGCACTTTCTAGCAAAAAAACACCTACTTATCGAGATAATAATCGGTAAAAAATCGGTGAGGCTTTTAATCTTTTTCGCAAATTTATGAATAAAATTCGCTTATTTTATGATTATAACCAGATATATCATTTATTTCGAATATTAGTATTAAAATTCGAAATGTGTTGAATTAATCTTGGAAAATGGCGATAATTTTTAATAAGCACAAAACAGTGAAGGCTGACCACTTCAATGCTCAAATAATATCATCAACCATTAAATTTAGTCAATTAGATAAAGGTAAGAGGAGTTAAGGACAATGGCTATAACAAATACCTCAAAAGACAAGATTTTTGTGAAAGACAAATACTCCGGTGAACTCATACAGGAGTTACCTGCCGATAATATGGAAACCCTAAGAGAAAAAATAAAGAAAGTATACAAACTTGAGAAAAAAATGGCACAAACCACATTTGGTGAAAGAATAGACTTCCTAAGAAAGGTATCAAGAAGAATCAGGTTGAAGAGACAAAAAATCAAGGAAACTATCGCAAGAGAAGGAGGACTCCCGATAAAATACGCCAACTGGGAAATTGGAATGATCTCTCAAGGTTACCTACACTCTGATTGGCGAGCAGAAATGATTTCTGAACACAAAATACAAGCGATGCGAGGGGAAAGCAGAGTCTGTTATCATCCCCTGGGAACATGCGGTTCAATGACCCCGCGAAACACACCCTTCAGCCTGACTGGTTGGGCCCTGGGAGCCAGTTGGTTAACAGGCAACCCTTGCATTTTAAAGCCTTCGAGTGCGGTACCACTCTCACCCCTACTACTCCACGAGATTGCTCGAGATGTGGCCGGCGATTTTCCAGTTGAAGCCTCTGAAGTAGTTGTAATGCCCGGAGATGAAGCCGCCACCGAGTTTGTATCAAATCCAATGGTTAGCATATTCCTATTTTTCGGTAGCAGCCATGTCGGAAAGCAACTCTTTATTGATTTTTCAGATTACCTAAAAGGCTGCAAGACTCCTCTACCCTTCGCATCCGGGTTTATGAACTACGGCAGGTTCAAAAAATTCATCTTCGAAATGGCCGGAAACGACGCCGGCATCATTTTTGAAGACGTGGACGTCGACAAAGCCGCAAATTTTGCGGTTAAAGCCGCACTAACAAACAGCGGTCAACAATGCTTCAGTATGAAAAGAATCCTTATCCAAGAAACAATATTCGACGATTTTGTAGAATCAATGATAAACCATACTGAAAAACTGAAGATGGGCAACCCTCTAGACCCAACAGTGGACATCGGACCACTGGGCTCAGATAAAATCATGCTAATGATTGACTTCATGGTGAAAGACGCCCTAAATAAAGGCGGCAAACTCTTGTTTGGAGGCGAACGTCAAACCCCCTTCTACCTGCCCACAATAATAAGGTTCGACCGAGAACAGGTCACGAACACCGATTATGACAAGTTACCCTTCATGTGGATTGAAGAAGCATTTGGTCCCGCACGCAGCGTGGTGCCTTTCCGAGACGAAGACGAGGCGATATTACTCGCTAACAGCACCCCTTACGGAATGCGCGCATCAATATACTCAGACAACCTAGATAGAGCAAACAGAGTTGCCCGAAAACTAGAAACCGCAGGAGTATT
This sequence comes from Candidatus Jordarchaeum madagascarense, assembly GCA_019056875.1. GTDB lineage: Archaea > Asgardarchaeota > Jordiarchaeia > Jordiarchaeales > Jordiarchaeaceae > Jordiarchaeum > Jordiarchaeum madagascariense. The sequence goes on along the minus strand of DXJA01000100.1, from coordinate 13,069 downwards.
CATAAACACCCAACCCGGACAAGTAGATATCTCAATGAAAATGGGCGGCTACAAAGACTCGGGATTCCCACCAGGCGCACGCTACATTATCCATCACATGGTTAGAGAGCAGTACATACATGTAGAAGACGCATTCCATGAAAAGGAAAAAGGAGTAGACGACGAAGAAGAGGAATAAACATAAATTTTGAAAAGATTACCAAAATGAAACTTGCACACGCTTACCTTGTGCTGCGCTTGTGAAGCTGGGAAGGACTTTTTCTTTTTCCCTTCCCAGCTTGCGTTTTTTGTTTTTTATGCGGTGTAACTCTTTAGTTCGTCTATTGCTTTTTGAAATACTGTGAATAGCATATTGATGGTGTTCTCCATATCTGTGAGTAGTTTCGCTAGGTATTCTTTTTCTCTTGTTTCTTCTTTGTTTCGGGGGTTGAAGGCGTTTATACCTTTTTGGGCTTGTTTGATGCTTTCTTGAAGCTGTTTGCTAGTTTCTATCCACCTTAGTAGACCTGCGATGATTGTTTGGCTAAAACTGGATTGGGATGAGTAGTAGGTTGTCCGTTCCCCGGGTTTTTTATGGCGTCTTATAGCGTTGTACTGTAGAAGGGTTTTAAGAGCTTGACTTACGGCGGCTAGACTGTAATTAGTTTTATCGCTGATCTGTTTCTGGGTTAATGGCTCTTGGCTTAGTTGTATTGTGGCAAGAATTCTTCCGAGTATCGGGAGCCCGCCTCTTTCCTCCATTAACCGCTCCCACGCTTGTATAATTATTGATTTAGCAGAGCGGAGTTCTTCTGTCTCTTGTGTTGTTTTTTCGCTCATTTTAGTTCGAGTTATTACATGATTGGGAAAGTTTATATATTTTACTAATTTTATTAATTACTGAAATTACAATAATTTATGAAATAAAGGAAAAGAAAGGTGTCAAAATTGAAAAGTATAAAATACTGGTTAAAGTTACCCGTACGTATCATTTTAAAACCAAGAACCACAATGCAAGAACTTAAACAAAACGAATCAATAAAAACCCCAATAATGTATACGCTCACCCTAGGTTTAATTACCTCTGTACTGGCCGCTATTCTAACCCAGTACGGCGTGTCCTACGTTGATCCCAGAAATTGTGGAGGATCGGCTCAAATCCTAGCAGGCTGGGTAATCGCCCATTACGGCTGGACATGGCCACCTCTAAACCAAATCTTAGGGTACATATTACTAAACGAGTTCGGATACTTCATTCTCACAATTGCATTCATACCCTTTATCGCCCCGCTTGCCCGCTGGCTGACACTAAGAACCACCGAAAACGCCCCAAGATCAATTCAGTATTACGTCCTCAGATGTGTCCAAGCAATCTGCTACGGTATGACCCCCGCCTCAATCTTCGGGTGGATACCCAACCCGATTAGCATAATAGGATTATGAGCCTTGGTGTGGCAGTTATACGCATTAAAAATCTTCTATGAGTTCAACTGGAAGAAAGTAATCGTAGTATTCGTAATAGGTTTTCTAGGTGTAGCACTCCTCCGAGAAATAGCGTCACTACCATGGATTCTTGGAGTTATACACTAAAATTAGTATTTATTAAAATTTGAGGGTAAATACTGATTACGTTGAGGGGATTATCTATCTTGTTTATTTGAAATACTAGTTCTAGGTTTTAGGGTAACTGTATTACTGGGTTATGGTTTCAGGAAGCCCTTAATATTGTCGCGAAGTGAGACCCAAAAGGTGTGTTTTGTTATTGGCGGTCTGAGGTTTTCGACACGATTTATTCTGTAGTATGCTGGGGGATGGGGATCGAATGCTAGCCATTCTAGGCGTCTATATCTTCGATAAAATGGTTCTCTTTTATAGATGGGTAGTAGCCTTTTGTAGGCTATTTTTTTTAATCCTTGGGCTAATGCTTTAGGGTTTCCAATATATTTTAAGGAGTCTAGGTCGCAGCGGGCTTCGAAAACTTTTCCTAAAGCGATAACAAGTGCAAGAAAAGCAATGAGATACACGAAAAAGCCAGCGTATCCCAATCCGATTATGTAGGGGGCAAAGATGTAGAAGCGGAGTAGAAATTCGAGAATAATTAATCCGAATAATACTAGGGGGTCATGATTTTTTAGGTGACTCAACTCGTGGCCTATAACACCTATTAGTTCTTCTTCTTGAAGTTGTTGCATAATACCAGTGGTTACGATCATAGCTCCTAGTCTTGGAGAAGGCCCCATTGCCGCAGCGTTAGCCACCTCGGTGTTTGCTACAACGATTTTGGGCATAGACAGTTTGAACCTTTCTGCCGCTTTTTTAACAAGTTGCCAAACATTCACCGTTTTCACTGAAAGCCGGTCTGGCTGGCAGTCTACACCATAGTCAACAAATATTTTTTCTGCCAGTTCACAAGTAACCTTCTTACGCGCCGAAACTATATCTTTATAGATTTTTTCTCTTATTTCGGGAATCTTTTTCACATTCGTTTTCAAGAAGCGTTCATATTCTTCCATGGTGAGGTTGTACTGTAGGAGGATTACTTCGGGTCTGTCTTTGGTGACTACCCAGTCGCCTCTTGCCGCTAACCTACCAGAAAAAAGGGCGAACAACAGCAAAACAATTCCCAGAAGTAACGGTCCATAGTTTTGAAACACGATGAGAAAGACGTAGCTTAGTGCTATGAAAATGAAAAATATTCCATACATGCCCCGGGAGAAAAGAATATCTATCCACCTGTTGGTCTTAGGTGATTCAGGAACCATTTTCTCCCCTTGTATATATGCAAAGTAGAGAGTCATGTTGGCCATCTGTTCCTCAAAGACCTGCACCATTAGAAGTGTGTCTTCGTATAGTTCATCTAGGAAACTCTTGGGGATATCTGGGCTGCTGGGCCTCATTCTCAACTTAAGGGGAATATCCGCCTCAACTATGACTTCAACATACTGTTCTGTATTAGGCATGACCACCTTGTAAGTCAAATAGTGCTTGCCTTCCTCAGCGTACGACTCTACTTCTTTAAAATTACGATAACCCTTGTATCGAGAAAGATAATACTTTTGTAAAAATTCTGGAAGATAACTCAAATTTGCCGGCACAAGCTCGGTATCTATAGTATACTCCACTACACTAAGCAGATCACTCTTTCCTGTCAATAATACTTCACCCCAAAAAAAGGGTATTCTAAGCCCTGCTCCTAAAATATTTCTTATATTTTACAAAAACTTGAGAATATATATTTCTTTCACAGCAAATTGCGGCAAAATACTTATCAAAAATATGACTCAACAAATGGTTTATATATTGAGAAAAAGGGTATCTAAAAGATTATATGATTTAAAAATTGGATTTAGTTTCAAATTTAGGGAGATGATTGTGTGGAGGTCATTTTTTGAAGAAATATACTGATATCTATGGTAAAGAAATTTTGCTGCCCTTAATTAAGGGTAAAAATGAGAGCTCATGGGTTAGACTAGGTAGACCTTGGGAACATTTATTGCCTAAGGGCGTCCCTAAAACACTAAATTATCCGGTTGTATCGCTTGGTGAAGTGATTGATCAGGTGGCTGACAGGTTTAGGAATAATGTCTTCGTAAACTATGTTCCCAATGATAAGAAATACACCTACTCTGAACTCAAATATGTTTCAGATAAACTTGCCTCTGGACTCTCGGAGCGTTTTGAAGTTGGAAAAGGCAAATCTGTGGCCATCATGACACCAAATAGACCTGAATATGTTTTTTCTATGTTTGGGATACTTAAGACTGGAGCGGCGTTTACACCTATACCACCAATGCTTACAGCGGAGGATGCCAAGTACATAGTTCAAAATTCGGAAATAATAGATACCATATTTGTTCATGAGTGGTTATATCCTCGCGTTGAGAACATTAAGGAACTCAAGAACGTTATTATATTCGGAGAGGAGCCAAAGGCTCCCAACACAGTCAACTTTTGGGAGTTTGCTAAAGAATTCAAACCGAAACCCCCCGAAATCCAAGTTGACCCCAAAGAGGATTTAGCAGTCTTAATTTATACCAGTGGAACTACTGGTCGCCCCAAGGGCGTCATGCTGACCCACTATAACGTTCTTTCCAATACGCTTCAGTATGCCTACTGGCTCTACGGCTTTTATCCCGATTTATTACCATCGGAAATGGGAAGGAGATCCATGCTGATTGTTATTCCCATATGTCACATGTACGGTTACATGATGACTATGCTCTCCATGTATATGGGCATGATGATTGTGCTTCACGACCGCTTCGACCTCAAGCAAGTCTGCGAATTAGTTGAGGAATATAAAATAACAGATTTTCCAGGAATACCCACCCTGATAATTTGGCTCGCTAACTATGAAGATGTGGACAAATACAACTTAACCTCTCTTGGAAATATACTTTCAGGTTCAGCTCCTATCCCCCCGGAAATTGAGCACAAGTTTGAAGAGTTAACAGGAATAAAGGTGACACAAGGCTATGGTCTCACAGAAACCAGTTCAGCTGTTTGTGTAAACCCTTTCTGGGGTCCCACATTAGTAAAGTCTGATAGTGTAGGAATCCCTATACAGGACACGGATTGCAAGATTGTCAATATAGATACTGGTAAAGAAGTTAAAATCGGAGAAATCGGAGAAGTTTGTTGGAAGGGCCCACAAGTGATGAAGGGCTACTGGAAAGCTCCTGAATTGACTAGTAAGATTCTGAAGGAGGGATGGCTACACTCAGGAGACTTGGGTAAAATGGATCCGGATGGATACGTTTACATTACTGGGAGACTTAAGGACATAATCAAGTATAAGGGTCACACAATTCATCCAGATGAAATTGAATTCAAACTCTTCGAACATCCCGCAGTTTTGGAGTGTGCAGTTATCGGTGTGCCAGATCCCGAAGCGGGGGAGAATATTAAAGCTTTCATTGTTCTCAAAGAAGACTATAAGGGCAAAGTCGCCGAACAGGAGATAATAGAGTGGTCAAAAGAAAAATTGGGGGGTCTGAAGTATCCAAGGATTATTGAGTTCAGGGATAATATTCCAAAAACATCGATGGGTAAAATATTTAAGAAAAAATTAAGGGGAGAATAATCCCAGGATTAAATAAAACTAGCAGTAGACAATTTAATAAAATTTAATGAAAGCAGCCACAGGCTTCAGCCAGTAAAGGTTAATTGCATATAACAGAAATATTTATCAAGCATCTGGATTTTTACAAACGGATTATCCTTCGATTTAATCGTGAAAAATGTTTTCAAGAATTGATTATTGTTTGGTGTGGAGAATGTTAGATTATACTTTTACTGAGGAGCAAGAGAAATTTAGAAAGTTAATTAGAGATTTTGCTCTCACCGAGCTAGCACCAAAGGCTTCTTATTATGATAAGAATGCGGAGTTTCCCTACGAACAATTACAAAAGATGATACAACTAAGAAAGAAGCTCGGATACGGAAAAGAAAACACACTTGACCTTATCAGTCTAGGGATAGGAGTAGAAGAAGTAGGAAGAGCAGACTTCAACTGTACACTACTATTCCTATATGCTTTCGGAACCCTAAAATACTTCTTTAAGGACGCATCAGAAGAAGTCAAACAGAAGTACCCAGAGTTTTTCTACAGCGGCGAACAAATCGTAGGACTTTGCATGACCGAACCCAAAAGTGGAGGCTCCGACATCGGTTCCCTAACAACAACAGCCATACCAGACGGAGACGATTATATAATCAACGGGGTTAAAACATCCATAACCAACATGACCGCCACAGACATGTTTTATATTTTTGCAAAAACACCAGTGAAAGAGGGACTCTGGGGCATAACAGGATTTCTGGTCGACGCAGAATCCCCAGGACTATCCATGAAGGTTTACGACGATTTAGGCAATCGAGGAAATCCCCGCGGAACCCTAACCCTAAACAATGTCAGAGTTCCCAAGGAAAACATGATTGGCCAACTACACAGAGGTCTCACATCAATTCTGAACTATCTCAACATCAACAAAGCCTTCATCGGACTCATGTGCCTAGGAGCAGCACAACAATCCCTCGACGAAACCATAGAATATGTTAAGAACCGTGAGGCCTACAATCTGCCCATTGCAATGTTTGAGGGAGTCTCGTTCCCAATAGTGGAAGCTGCAACATTTATTGAAGCTGCTAGATTACTCTGCTACAAGGTATTATGGCTGGAAGAAAAAGGCCTCAGAAACGCTAAAGAAGGAGCCATGGTTAAATGGTGGGTGCCAAAACTATGCTCAGACATAATATGGGATTGCATAGTTCTCCATGGCCACATCGGATACAGCACAGAACTCCCCCTAGAAAAGAGATTCAGAGACGTTCTGGGATGGCAAATAGGAGACGCAACCCCCCAAATCCAGAAACTAATTGTAGCTAGAGAGATATTTGGAAAGGAGTTTGACCTCACAAGGTATACCAGACGTTTAAAACGAGAAAACACCAAAACCTAAAACAACACAGAATCTAAATTTATCATTCACACATTAGCTTTAATCACAAATCAAACCACAAAAAGTCAAAACCTAAAATTCAACTCATATAAATGATCCCGATCATCAAATAGCACAAAGACTAAAATAAAGTATTTATGAGCTTTATACCTAAATAAAAAGTAACACCTCTAAAAGGAAGGAAGAACATGATCAAAACCAAACTAACCGAAATGCTGGAAATAAAATATCCCATAATACAGGCTGGTATGGGACCACATAACACCACGAATCTTGCAGCCGCCGTCGCAAACGCAGGCGGACTAGGACTCATTAGCGGTATCGGAATGGGATATATTGGTTTAACTAAAGAGCCGCTTTTCGGATTTACCGAAAAGACTCCCAAGAAACAGATGCTCCGCTCGATCGAAACTGTAAAAAACATGACTAAGGAGTCCGGAGGAGTCTTCGGTATTAATGTGCCTGTGGCCGTTGAGTTTCAAAATGTTTCCAAAGAATTGATAGAAGCGGGGCTGGAGGCTAGGGAAACCGATAATGATGTTGCTAGAAGAATGAAGGTAATAGTAACCTCTGCGGGGAAACCTGAACCTTTTGTCGAGGGTATAAAGGAATCAGGGGCATATCACTTTCATGTCTGTCCTTCACCCTACCATGCAAAAAAGGTAGAAAGTTACGGTACCGATGTGGTAATAGCTTCTGGTCATGAGGGCGGGGGTCATGTTGCCCATGAGCCTGTGCATACTATGGTTTTGCTTCCTGAAGTGGTAAGGGCGGTTAAAATTCCGGTTGTTGCTGCTGGAGGTTTTTCTGATGGGTCGACGCTTGCGGCGGCTCTGGCTTTGGGTGCTGTGGGGGTGCAGATGGGTACTCGTTTTATTGCCACCAAGGAGAGTGATTTCCACCAGCCTTACAAGGACTATGTTGTGAATACTAAGGATGTTAGGGACACTATTTTGGCTAAGGGGCTTTTTGGAAAAATTAGGTATATGAAGAATCCGGGTGCGCAGAGGCTTTGGCAGGCGGAGCAGGAGGGGGCTTCGGAGACGGAGCTTTTCAATCTGGAGATGGCGGGATTCGCGGCAATTGATAAAGGTGACATTGAGAATTCGGGTATGGCTGGGGGCGAAGTGTCGGGTAGGATTTCTGATATTCCAACTGTGAAGGAACTTATGGGAAGAATCGTTAAAGAAGCGGAAGATATAATCAGAGACAGGTTACCAAAATTAATTGTCTAATCTCTTTTTTTTGATTTATGATTCGTGAATTATAACCCTTTGTTTTTTAACTTGTTATGTTTAGTATTTTTCTAGCTTCCTTGGGAGTTGCGATTTCTCTTCCGATGTCGTCAGTCATTCTCACAATCTTTTCCACGAATTGCGCGTTGCTTTTTGCTAGTTCACTCTTTGAAATATAGATACTATCCTCCATGCCTATTCGCACGTGGCCTCCTAGGACTATGGTGACCGCGGCTATGGGAAAGGCGTGTCTTCCCATTCCTGCTGCCTGCCAAGTGGAGTTTGGCGGAATACTTTCCACTAGGTGCAGTAGGTTCTTAGGTGTGGGGAGAATGCATTGACCCGGAATTCCCATTACAAAGTTGAAGTGTAAGGGTTCTTTGAGCGCTCCAATTTCTTTTAAGAGCATGACGTTGTTTATGAAGCCGGTATCATAGATTTCGAGTTCGGGTTTGGTTCCGTTTTCAAGCATTGTTCGAGATATGTATTCTAATTCAGAATAGTTTTGCCTTAAGATGAAGTCCCTTACCCATTTTCGCTCTTTGAAATCATATCTTCCTGTTACTCCTGCACCGACGCTGAAGGAGGCTAATTCGGGTTTGAAGGTGGGTATTAGTTCCAATCTCTTCTCTAGGGGTATGGTTGCTGCGCCACCGGTGGAAACGCATATGATGGCGTCGCACTTCTCTTTTATCCCTTCGATTATTTTTCCGAAAACTGCTACGTCTGTGGTGGGTCGGTTTTGTTCATCTCTTGCGTGAACGTGGATAATTGAAGCCCCCGCTTCCCAGCATTCATATGCCTGCTTAATTATCTCCTCTGGTTTCTCTGGAAGATTAGGATTATCAACCTTCGTGTGGAAGTTTCCAGTTAAGGCGACACAAATTATCAACTTCTCCATTCTCAACCACCAAATTTCACATTAACTATTTTCCCTTGAATTCCGGTTTGCGTTTCTCGATAAACGCTCTTATTCCTTCTTTTGCGTCCTCGCTTTGTCGTAGGGGCTCTGCTAAGTACTGTTCCAAGAGAAGTCCCTCCCTTAAGGGCATTTCCAAACCTCTAATAACCGCTTTCTTAATTGCTCTAATTGCTAGTGGACCCTTCTCACAAATTGTTTGAGCTGTTTCCATTGCGGTAGGCATCAATTCGGGCAGAGGCACAACTTTGTTAACAAGACCTATCTGGAGTGCTTCCTGAGCGTTTATCCTCTTTGCCATCAGCATCATTTCAAGGGATTTTGCCAGACCTATTAATCGGGGTAGCCTTTGTGTTCCTCCGGCTCCGGGCATTATTCCTAATTGCGCCTCGGTTAAACCGAAAACTGCGTTTTCTGAGGCTATTCTGATATCGCAGGAGAGCGCTATCTCCATTCCTCCAGCCAGACAGTATCCATTTATTGCAGCAATTATAGGTTTCCATATCTCCAGGTTTCTGGTGATTCCTCCTAATCCGGGCTCCTTTTCCGCCATTTCCAAACGTTCCGCTGAACTAAATTTGGAGTAAAACTCACCAATTTTTCTAACATCAGCCCCTGCGGAAAAGGCTTTATCTCCCGCGCCCGTTATGATCGCAACCCATAGGTTTGGATCGTCTCTAAAATCTATCCAAGCATTGTTCAGTGCTAAAATAGCCTCGGGATCGAGCGCGTTTCGAACTTCAGGACGATTCATAGTAATTATGGCGATTTTATCTTTCTTTTCATAAATTATACTCATTTTAAACACATCCTACTTTAAATTGGCTTAAAGTAATCAATATCCAGAATATTTCCCTCTCGCTGATCCTTGAAAACCGCTTGCATTCGCATACCGGGTTTAATCTTATCCAAATCCACCTCTCCAAGAATGTGAACCAAGTTGGTATCAGCCCCATCGAGTTTAATAATTCCATAAGCAAACGGTGGTTTCTTGGGAAGATTGGGACTCGAACGATGCAAAATAGTGTAAGCTACCAGGGTGCCCTTGTCTCCCACTTCCACCCATTCATCAGTCTCTGTTAGACATTTCCCACAGTACCTGCGCGGAGGCATAAGAACGAGACCACACTTAGGACACTTGGTTCCCATTATTCTTTTGTTATCTCTGAGCTCGATGAAAAACCTGCTAGCAGTATGACCTGCGCTGTAGCTGAATGGCAGCACAATCCTGGTGGATAATATAACAGCCTCTTCTTCCTTCTTGGTCATACAATCTCACTCCTCAATAGTTCTAAAAAACATGATATCCGTAATGTTCCCCTCAATCTCGTCTCTCCACACGGCCTGAACTCTCATACCGATTCTCATTTTACTCAAATCGTTTTCTTCCAAAAAGTAGTTGATCGTGGTGTCCGCACCATCCAATTGAATAAGAGCCATTCCATAGGGAACTTGCCTCGGCTTTCCGGTTCTAGGATCAACAAATGGCTGATAAACCACCGTATACGCCCTAACAGTTCCCTTATCGCTTATCTCAGCCCACTCATCTATCTTCTTATAACATTCACTACAGATAAGTCGAGGAGGCAGATAAACACGACCACAGCCCGAACATTTGGATCCTAAAATCTTTCTCTCCTCTTTCCACGCCTTGTAAAACTTAGTATAATAACTACCTCCAGACCAGCGGTACTCAAGATCCATATTTATGGAAACCCTAAGAAGCCCTTCCTCTTCTTTTTTTTCACCCTCAGACATTATCCTTTGCCTCCTTTTACAAGTGACGCGATAAAACCATCATGTCACACCAAGTATACACACCGTAGCCGTGTACCAAAACTGTTTCAACTTCGGGAACCTGTCTTTTACCGCCTTTTCCATGAATCTGTAAGGCGCCTTCTGCAGCTCTGATGACGCCTGAAGCCCCTACAGGATTGGTGGAGAGAACCCCACCGGAGGGGTTAACAGGAAGCTCACCATCCATTGACGTTACCCCTTCATCGATAAGCCTGCCAGCCTCCCCCTCCTCACAGAACCCCATAGCCTCATACCATGCCAACTCCGCATAAGAAACCGGCTCATAAATCTCCGCTACATCAAACTGTTTCAAAGGATTCGTTACACCACACTTCTCATAGATTATCTTAGAACATTCACGAATCGTCCTTATTTTGGCCAGCCTATCGATATGATCCCCCAAATATGGTGTGTCGTGTCTAGTAACTGCAGCCTTAACCCACGCAGGATTCTCACAAAGTTCCTTAGCCTTCTTCTCAGAAGCATAAATAATAGCACAGGCACCATCCGATTGGGGACACATATCAAACAGATGAATAGGATACGCAATCAATCTAGAGTTCAAAACCTTCTCCACAGAAATGTCCAGAATATGCAGATGAGCATAAGGATTGTTCAGCGCATTCTTCCTCGCCTTAACAGCAACCTTTGCCGCCTGCTCCTGAGTAACACCTCGAGAGGCCATATACTCAGTTATGGATAGAGCAAAATTCCCCGGTGCAGCGGAGGCCACTGGTCTATCCCAAAAAGGATCAGCAAGAGCCATACCGGCAAAAGTATGACCATCCGAGTGTTTTTCAAATCCCACCACCATAACCAGATCAAATAGACCAGAGGCCGCAGTATAGTATCCAGCTATGACAGCAGAAGAACCTGATGTCCCTCCAGTAGCAATCTTTAACTGGTGTTTCAAGTACGCACCAGCCCCCTCAGCAACCCACATATCGGGAAGTGCTCTGCCCTCAAACAACTCCATGTTATCCGTTATCACAGCATCTATATCCTTCATTTCAAGTTGAGCATCTTCTAGAGCCCTACTAGCCGCTTCGAACACCATTTCTGCCTGATTAGCATCGTTCCTTTTGCTCTGATGCTTGGTTTGTCCAGTTCCAATAATAGCCGCGTTTCTCTTCAAAGTTACACCTCCTCAATTACCTGCCAACAATAACGATACAATGCATTTGTCCACAAGGACCAGTAGTTCCGTGTGCTAACGCTGTTTCAACACCAGATATCTGCCGATCCCCTGCTTCACCCCTGCATTGCTCCACCGCCTCAACGAGTCTAGTTAACCCAGCTACTATGAAAGGATTTCCTGAAAGCATACCGCCTGAGGGATTTATGGGCAACGCCCCACTCATTTCGGTTACACCCTCGTCGATAAGCTTACCTGCTTCTCCTCTTTCACAAAAACCAAGTCCCTCTAACCATAAAAGCTCCTGATGGGAAAAAGGCTCCGAAATTTCTGCAACACCAATTTCCTTTATGGGTTCATGAATACCTGCCAGCTCATACGCTTTCTTGGCAGCTAGGGTTAACGCTGAGCATTCCGTGAGATCTCGGTCACCGAGATAGTGAGAATCATAATAGTTGCCCAGACCCTTAATCCAGATAGGTTCTCTGCCCTTTTCCCCCGCTATTTCCTTAGCTCTTTTCTCTGACGCCAATATTAGGGCACAAGCACCATCTGAAACTGGAGTCGTGTCAAGAGACTTGATTGGATAAGATAACATTTCTGAGTTAAGAACATCACCCACGCTTAAATTCATTGGTTGATACGCGTACGGATTATTAAACGCGTTTTTATGATTTTTAACGGAAACCTTCGCAAACTGCTCCTCAGTCAAACCATATTTACGCATATACCAACTAGCCTGTAAACCAGCGGATGAAAGATAATCCAACCCCAACATTTGCTGGTAAACGGGGTCGAAAACCCAGTTAGTTATGTCATAGTGAGCCCCCCTAGAGCCCAAACAGTGGGCCACAACCATTACCACATCAAAATTGCCCGATAGAATATTCAGAGCTGCGTGGAAAGCCGCCAAAATGCCATCATCAGCGACCCTAGTTTCGGATCCCATAACACCCCCGACCACTTCAGTAAGGAAAGCACCCGAAGCAGTCGCTCCATCCCATAAATCAACGGAAGAGCTTACGGTGTTTTCAATGTCATTTATGGTTAGCCCCGCGTCATCTAGAACCTTGAGGACCACTTCGTATGCAAGTTCGGGGAGGGTTTTATTTTGTATCAAACCGTATTTTGACTGGGCTAAACCTACTATACCCACTTTTTCAGGCAGACCCATTTTTGGTGCACCTAAAAGTTATTTATGATATTGGAAGTTTATTTCTCCTCAAATTTTGCTTTTCTCTTTTCTAAAAATGCGGCCATTCCTTCTCTTGTGTCGAAGGTTGTGAAGTTTACAAGAACCGTGTTTATGGAATAATCGATTGCGGTGTCCAAGTCTGTGGTCATCCATTTATGTATGATGTCTTTCTGGGTGGCAAAAACGGTGTTGCTGTATCTTGTGAGTATGTCCACCCATCTTTGAACCTCTTTGTCGAGGTCTTCTGGCGGAACCACCGCGTTAACTAATCCCCGGCGCTCCGCCTTCTCAGCGTCCCAAGATTTTCCGGAGAGAGCCATCTCTCTGACTCCCATTATTCCAATCGCT
>DXJA01000099.1 GCA_019056875.1 Candidatus Jordarchaeum madagascarense | reverse complement strand
CTGAAGACGCTCTAAAATACATAAAAAAAGAACTAGAAAATAGAGAGGGAGATCTCACCAGTGAAGCATCCTAAGCATAATTTTTCTTTGGGGAATCCTATGGAGTCGATGACGCCTTCTAGTGATAGCCAGGCGAAGGTGTCTGCTCCTACCACTTTGCTCACTTCGTCTGGTGCTAGGTTTGCTGCGATTAGTTCGTCTTTTTGTGGTACTTCGACTCCGAATGGGCAGGGTGAGACTAGTCGGGGGCTTCCGATTCTTACGTGGACTTCTTTGGCTCCTATGCGGTTGCGCATTAGGTTGACTATGTTTCTGGTTGTGGTTCCTCTGACTACGCTGTCGTCGATTAGTACCACTTTTTTTCCTCTGATGGCGTGGCGGATTGGGTTTAGTTTGAGTTGTACTCCTACGAGGCGTTCGAATTGTGTTGGTTTTATTGCGGTTCTTACTGCTCGGCCGGTTCTCACGAATCCCATTTCTATGGGCATGCCTGTGTAGTCGGAATAAGCCATGGCGAATGGTATGGCGGTTTCCGGTACTCCTATGACCGTGTCGGCGTCTACGGGGAACTCTTTGGCTAGGTATTCTCCGATCTTCATTCTGGCTTCGTAAACAGATTTATCATTAATGAAGGAGTCTGGACGAGAGAAGTAAACATACTCGAATGCGCAGTGTTTGGGCTCTGGTTTGAAGGCTTGTTTTCTTTCGATACTGTAGGGGGTGAAGACGTAGATTTCTCCGGGTTTTATGGGTGCTTTGTAGTCTGCGCCGATAATGTCTAGGGTGGCGCTTTCTGAGGCTACGGCGCCGTGGTCGAAACCGAAGCTTCCGATGCACAAAGGCTTTATGCCCATTGGGTCTCGGGCTACGATCATCTCTCCGTTTTTGGTTATGGCGATGAATGAGTAAGCGCCCTTGAACTTCTCCATAACGGTTTCGGTGGCCTCCAAGGGATCACTTTTTTCTAATTCTTGGGACAGTAGTGTTGCGGCGACGTTTGCGTCTTCATTGTCGCCGGTTTTTTTGTTTGTAGAGATTTCTTTGAAATTTAGTATTTTTCCATTATAGGTGAAGCCTAGACCGGAGTTGTTGTCGCTGACTGGCTGTATGTTTTGTGCGGATTCGGGGTTGAATGGGCAAACGTTTCCTATTCCTATCCAGCCGGGTAGATTTTCCAATTTTTCTTTGGAAAAGAACTCTTCTACCATGCCTCTGCCTTTCACAGAGCTAATTTTTTCTCCGTTAAAGGCTGCTATTCCGCAGGTTTCTTGTCCTCTGTTCTGTGATGCTATTAATCCGTAGTACACGAATCTTGAAACGTTCCACTTTTGGTCGAAAGCGTAGATTCCGAACACACCGCATTTTTCTTTAATTTTCACTTCCTTTAGCGCCTCCGAGATAGCTCTCCAAGAAATCGGCTTCTACGGACTCGATGGGATATTCCTTATTAAGGCAAGCCATGCAAAGCTCATCTTCGCCTAACCCAATACCTTGCATTAGTCCGTCAATTGTCATGTATCCAAGAGAGTCCGCGCCGATGAATTTTTCAATCTGTTCGACTGTTTGATTTGCGGCAATCAGTTCACGGCTGGTGGGGAAGTCTATTCCCATATAGCAGGGAGCTATGATGGGAGGGCAACTAACCCTTACATGAACCTTTCTGGCTCCCGCATTTCGAATGAGGCAAACTATTCTTTTCATGGTGGTGGCACGAACTATCGAATCATCCACGAGCACCACATCTTTTCCAGTAATAAGTTCTCTGACTGGATTAAGTTTCAGCTTAACCTGGTCTTCTCGTTCTGCCTGTACTGGCATTATGAAGGTTCGCCAGACGTAACGATTTTTAATTAAGCCTTCTCCTAGTGGGATACCTGACTCCGCCGCAAGTCCCGCTGCTGCGGTTCTCCCTGAATCGGGAACAGGGACAATAATATCTGCATCAACCGGATGGATCTGAGAAAGTATTCTTCCCAGTCTTTCTCGAACCTTATAAATCGATATACCGTCAAAGTTAGAGTCGGTTCTTGAGAAGTAAACAAACTCGAACATGCAACGAGCATGTCTGTTAGCTTTTACAACTGTTTCTTTTACAGGACCATAATCTGTGATACGTGTTATCTGGCCTGGTTCTACGTGTTCTAAGACGGATCCATTTAGGGATTCAATGGCTGCAGTTTCGGAGGCGACCATGTACATACTATTTACCCTTCCTATGCATAATGGTTTGAATCCCAGTGGATCACGTATAGCATAAAGGTCTCCTGCTTCATTCAGTAAAACCATAGAGTATGAGCCTTTCAAATCGTTCATACTTTTTGCTATTGCTTGGCTGTAATCATCTGTTTCTAATAGATTTGCTGCCAAGACATGGGCTACGGTTTCAGTGTCAGAGTTTGTGTGGAAAACATGTCCCTTTTCCTCTAATATGGATCTTAAGCTTAGGAAATTGGTTATTGTTCCATTGAAGGCGATGGCGTAGGAGCCTAGGGTGGAAACGAACTTTTTAGGCTGTGCATTTTCAACATTGCTGTCTGCTGTTGTACTGTATCTGACGTGTCCTATTGCCTTGTTTCCATATAGTGTGGATAAAATTTTCTTTGTAAAAACGGTGCTGGCAAGTCCCATGTCTTTATGGCCCGTGATTCCTTTTCCATTTTGTACATATATTCCCGCGGATTCCTGTCCTCTGTGCTGAAGCGCGATTAAGCCGTCAAACGCGTATCTTGAAACTTGGATGGATTTGTCTGGTGAATATACGCCGATTACTCCGCAGTGCTCACGGGGTTTACCATACAAAGGCTGTTCAATCATACTTATAGCTCCATAAACGATGGTATTGTACTCTCCCATGCTTGTTTTATATCCTTCAAATCACAATTTACAATTTCATCATCTTCATGGTGAATTACAATTCGAGGCGAGTTGCTTACCCTTCCAATATGGTATGCAGCCACGTTCCGACTTTGAGCAAGTTCTAGAAGATTGTTAACGTTAGATTTTGGAGTGGTAACTATGAATCGGGAATGGCTCTCGGAAAACAACAACTCGTCTAATCTCATGCTCTCTGTGTTAATTTTGCTGAAATCTATTTCAATACCACGATTACTATTAATACTCATTATTGAAAGTGCAACTCCCAAGCCACCTTTTGAGCAATCATGAGCGGCGTTAACATAATTCTTCTTATTGGCTAACAGGACTAGGTCTATGGTGTCTTTCTCTCTTTGCATATCTACTTTGGGTGCTATTCCTCCCTCAATATGGTGAATCGAATAGTAGTACTCCGAGCCGCCCATTTCGGGGAAGGTTTTTCCTAATAGTATGATGCTGTCGTTAACATTTTTGAATGTTAATGTTATGACCTTTTTAAGAGTGTCTAAAACTCCGAGGGCGACTACAGCTGGTGAAGGTTTTACGGCCTTTTTAGTTACCTCGTCTTCGTTGTAAAAACTCACATTACCTCCCACACAGGGTGTTTGCAAAACCTTACACATGTCTGACATTCCTCGAATCGTTTCCCGAAATTGCCAAAAAACATCCGGTTTTTCGGGATTACCAAAATTCAGACAATCTACTATTGCTATTGGACGGGCACCAACCGCGGCGACGTTTCTGCAAGCTTCAGCAGTAGCACCCGCACCCCCATTATACGGATCAAGATAGCAATGTTTAGAGTTACAGTCACTGGAAACCGCGATACCCTTGTCCTCACCAAGTATTCTAAGTACTGCTGCATCACCTTCTCCACATTTTACCACGCTTCGATCCCCTACCTCATGGTCGTACTGACGATAAACCCACTCCTTGCTAGCGATGTTTTCTGAAGCTGTAAGCTGAATCAGTGTTTCCGATAGATCGTCAGGCATCTGAGGTTTTTTGGCTGTCTGTAGTGTGTCGATATAGGATGGTTTCTCCGCTTCTCTTTCTATGGTGGGAGATTCGGCTAATAGTTTTGCGGGGACTTTGGCAACCAACTTGCCGTTCAAAAATACATTAATATTCTCGGATTCAGTGACCTTTCCCACAATGCTCCATGATAAGCCGTATTTGTTTAGTATTCCGGTGACTGTTTCCACTCCGCTTGGATCAACAATAAAAAGCATTCGCTCCTGTGATTCGGATAGCATTATTTCAAAGGGTAAAAGTCCCTTCTCTCTCAAGTGGATTTTTGAAAGCTCAATATCAATTCCTGTGTTCCCCTTATTTGCCATTTCTGAGGAACCACATGTTAAACCTCCACCCCCAAGATCTTTCAACCCGTGTACAAAACCGTTTTTCAAAATTTCGAGGGTAGAATCAATTATGAGTTTTTTGGTAAACGGATCTCCGACCTGAACCGCTGGGCGATCCTCCTCGGATTCCTCGGTTAGACTTCGAGAGGCGAATGTAACACCGTGGATACCGTCTCTCCCGGTAGAGCCTCCCGCTAAAATGACCACATCTCCTAGATTCTTTGCTTCGGCTAAGACTATTTCTTCCTTTTTTGCGATGCCTACACAGGCTACGTTTACTAGGCAGTTTGATTCAAAGCTTTCGTCAAATTCTACTTCGCCACCTACTGTGGGGATACCTACACAGTTTCCATAGTCTGCGATACCCTTTACCACATATTTAAAGAGCCAGCGTGAGTGGGGGCTTTTTATCGATCCGAAACGTAGAGGGTCAAGAAGCGCTATGGGTCGAGCTCCCATACATAGAATGTCTCGGATTATGCCCCCTATTCCTGTAGCAGCTCCGTTGTAAGGTTCAATGGCTGATGGGTGGTTATGTGATTCGATTTTGAAAACCGCAACATAACCGTCTCCAATGTCAACGGCGCCCGCGTCATTCCCCGGTCCACATACCACAAGAGCCCCTTTTTGGGGCAGTAGTTTCAAAATCGGTCTTGAGGATTTATAGGAGCAGTGCTCGGACCACATAACATCTATCATACCCGCTTCTACAGCGTTGGGCTTTCTTCCCAGCATTTTTTCTACCTGTTTCAACTCTTCAGGTTTTAAGTCTACTTGAACTCCATCCACTATTGTCACTTACAATTCGCCTCATTTTTTAAGAGCGTTAACCATGGATTCGAAAATTAATCTTCCATGGTCCGTTTTAAAGGGGCTAAGAATAGGCTCGGAAGCTCTTTCAGGATGGGGCATTAAGCCTACAACATTGCCTTCTAAGTTACAAATACCAGCTATATTCTCAATCGATCCGTTAGGATTCGAATCCGGTGTCAATTTACCATCATCGTCTGAGTATCGGAAAACAATCTGATGATTTTCCTCCATTTCACGAAGAGCTTTTGCGTCATTGTAGTAATTTCCTTCATTATGAGCGATGGGCATTTTGAGGATTTGGCCTTTTTTCATCAAATTAGTAAATGTGGTCCGTGTATCGTCTACGCGGAGTGTAAGCCATTTACATATGAATGTGAGACTGGTATTTCTCAGTAAGGCTCCGCTGAGTAAATCAGATTCAACTAGGATTTGAAAACCGTTACATATACCTAAGACTGGTTTACCTTCCTTGGCCATCTCTTTTACCCGTTTCATGGCTGGACTGTACGCAGCTATGACCCCTGCTCTCAGAGCGTCTCCGTAGGCAAAACCGCCGGGAAGTATGACCGCATCGAAGTCTCCGTCATTGAAATCTTTGTGCCACACCAGTTCTGTTTCCAATCCTATAACGTTTCTAAGCACGTGCACTGCGTCGAGATCACAGTTGGAGCCGGGGAAGCGAATAACCGCCACTTTCATAAGCATCTCCTCAAAATGGCCTCCCAACTGATACAGCACATTGCTCACTTGAACCGATTGAAACCAGATTGTACATATGACGCAAACCTCTGAACTCTTTATAGATGGGAATTTACTAATCCTTTACATTTATCGTAACTACATGAATAACCGGATTGAAAATTCTCAAATCGTTACACATTCTATAAACAATATCCCTGGCTTCCTCTCTACTCTCGGCCTCTAGATTTACACGAAGGAATTTACCTGAACGCACATTTTTAACCATTTCAAACCCGTTCTGATTAATTAAATCCCTAAGTATCGTCTCCCCTTCAGGATCCTTCGCAGCAGGCTTGTTTTCAATTACAATTTCTAACACATAATTATTCATTTTTGATGCCTCAAATTGGGGGCTTTTTTCCTAGAAGTTTCTCATAAAGTTGAATATAAGTATTCAAAACCTTCTCCATCGATCCGCCTTTTCTGTAAACATCCTTATCCAAAATTTTGCTGGTGCCCACTTCCCAGATTCTCATCGAGTCTCCGTTGATTTCATCCCCCACATAAATTTTGCCATCTTGTCCTCGTCCAACTTCTATCTTGAAGTCTACCAGTATCAGATTTCTGGCCTTTAGGGCTTCACTTAAAACCCTGTTTGTTTTTAGTGTGAGTTCCTTAATTTTTTTAACTTCCTCCCTAGAAGCGAGATCTAAAATTACAAAGTGATCCTCATTAAGCATGGGATCATGGCGAGCGTCATCCTTAAGATAAAATTCTACGACCGGCGGATTTAACGGTGTTCCTTCTTTGATAGGGAAATTTTTAACCAAGTGTCCCGCAGCAATATTTCTACAAACAACCTCTACTGGTAACATTTTAAGATTCTTTACTATCATCATATTTGGCTCGACAAATTCTTTAAAGTGGGTGGGGACTCTGTTTTTTTCCAACAGTTCCAAAAAGTAGGCTGAGATGTGTGAATTTATTACGGCTTTTCCTCTTAAAACGTCCATTTTTTCCCCGTCAAGAGCAGTGATACTGTCCTTGAACTCTAATATCACCATGTCACTGCTTTCCGCTTCACGCACTATCTTAGTTTTACCTTCAGAAAGAATCCTACCTAAAGGCTTAGACATATCCCTGTCTCCGAGCCATTTTTTAGGTCTAACACGTGGAAGACCATAGGCTCTCACTTTCAACTATCTATACATACAATATAAAACTTTTTATCAACATTCGTGTAAATAAACATAATCCTTTAAAAATGAATACCTCAAAAATGACTCCAAGATGATAATATTCGAATAAGAATCCAAGTATTTTTGATATATACATGTAAATAATATACACTCTTGGAAACGAATAGAACTGAAAATCTGTAAAAACTTGCCATTTTTTTGGATTTTAAAGATTTAGAAAAAAAGGAGGGCGAGAATTTTATACTCTGACTCTCAGCGCTCCAAGCAAAGTTAGTAGACCACCTAGTGTTGCACAAGCAGGAGCGAAGGCAAAGATTACATGTGATGCTATGAAGCCGATTAAACCTACTATTCCCAGAATCAAACCTATAATTCCTGCTAATAATAGAAGAACCCAAGATATGTCACCAGCATCTATAATATAGCCTATCAATGCAAGTATACCCATTATCAAAACAAGAATTCCGACGAGGTCAAGCCAAGGCCATACAATGCCTCCTGAAAATGTCGGAAAAATCTGACCGGGTAGAGTTGTGATTCCTACTGCAAAGCTTGGTACAAAAATGGCTACTAATAGAAGAAAGGCTCCGACTAGTGTTGTGGTTCTGGACCTGCTTCTTGTGGTTCTTGATCTTCTTTTAGGCAATTTTCTTTCTTTCCTCCTTAATTATTTATTCTTCCGCAAACTATTTTTTACGGGTTTGATGATTCAAATTCTATTGTTTATTCCTTAATAAATATTTGTGACCAAATTTTTGATTATTTTAGCTGTGGTTTTTTCAATTTTGGTTTATGTATTGGTAATCGAAATGCTTATCACATTAGATATACAATTATATTTTGTGTGCGAGAATCTTTTGTTAGAAATTAATTATCAAATCACTCTTTGAAGTGTGCTTGGAACGTTTAGGTTGGATGTATTTTATTTGTGGTTATGGAAGGGAGTGTGTAGTTTTGTCTGAAGAAGCTGAAAAAATTGTTGCTGAAGCTAGAAAGAAGGCAGATTCTATTTTGGAGGTCGCAAAGAAAGAAGCGGAAAAAATTGTTTTGGAAACTAAGACTAAGGAAGTTTCCGGTGAGGTTAGGCGGGAACGTGAAAATGCGGTTCGGAGGATTATTAGAAATCTTCTTATTAACAATGTGGATGAGGTTTTGAAGGGTTTAACCTCTGTAACTGAAGTAGATGTTAGACCGATATTTGAAGAAACAGAGAAAATAGTGAATGGTCACAAAAATCATGACTCAATAGACAAGTTACCAGTACTTTTAAATTGCCCCAAATGCAACACAGGGTTCTTTCTAGATTCTGAGATAGAGGAGGAATTAGTTGAAACGGAGGGACCGGTGGTTGGTTCCTTTGCGTGTCCTAATTGCAACGCATTATCCAAGTATGATTTCACTGAGGAAAAGATTGTAGGATCCGTGGGGAGAGATTTACCGGAGAATACCTGTCTGGGTTTTAAGGCTGGCGAGCTTAGGAAAAGGATTGAAGAACTTTTAACCCCTCTTTATAATGAGGTTATTAAGTTCGGCGAATCAAAGCATTCTGTAATTGCCATACCTCTGCCTGATAAGTGTAGAATAATACTGAGACATGTGGCTAAGAAGAAGAGCGATGAGGAGAAGTGGGAAACTGAATTGAATGTTCGTCTGAAAGCCGAGATTAATGATGCGAATGTCTGCTCTATTAAAGGTGAAATAAGTTTTCAAAGTAAACGAGATAGTAAAATGGGGCCCATAACATTTAACTCCCCACTAAAACTGGAGACGTCTCATATTCTACCAAAAGGAGATCTTGACACTGTCGCAGGCTCACTGGCCAACATCTTTTCAGAACTTAGTAAAGAGGCTACAGTTCATGTGCTCAGTTTGTTGGAACAGGCTCCACTGGTTTTAGAATGGATGAGGCCCTTGAAGCGGGTGATGGCCTTTCAACCTTCAGAGGAGTTCATTCCTTTGGTGTCTGAGCTAGAGGAAAAAATCAAAGAGAGAAGGGAGAAAAAGGAAAAAGAACAATTACGCATCTAATACCTTCTATAATACGAGTTTTTCTATTGTTTTCTCAAGTATCTTTATGGTGTCTAAAAACTGTTTTATAGAGATTTTTTCATAGTTCGTATGGTCTAGGCGAGGGTCACCTGGACCGTAGGTAACCGCCGAGGTTTTTATGCTGTTTCCATAGATATTCATATCGCCTGTTCCGGTTTTTTTTATTAAGCGGGCTTCCTCTCCGGTGACTTGCTTTATTGAGTTTGTCAGAGCCTCGATTAAGGGAGATTTTTTTTCGGATTCATAAGGTTCAGTTGCGTCGGTTATTCTGGTTGAGCATGCAACATCGGTGTTTGTTTCACAATACTCTTGAGTCACGTGATTTATTATTTCATATGTGGTGTTGCAGCTCATTTTGGGTGGTATTCTAACTCTGACTTCTGCTGAGCTTTGATTATCTGTGCCATTTAACCTGCCTAACGACAGGTTTACGGTATTATACTTTGAACTGGATTGATACTTTTCAAGCTCATCCTTAATCTTTAGCCAGACAGAGATTAATTCTTCATTAGCATTTCTTACAGTGGGATTAGCTGGATGACCGGGCTCAGTTTTGATTTCAAGTTCGATGCATAAACTTCCTTTGTAACCAACCACAATAAAATTGGTATTGCAGGGTTCTCCAAAAATCGAATAATTTGCCCTTAGTCCCTTATCTATTATGTTTTTTATTCCGATGGATGTTCCTTCCTCCTGCACCGTACCCACAACTAATATGTTTCCCTTAATTTTCTTATCCACAAAATTCGCGGCGGCAAGTATTAGCGCTGCTAGGGGTGACTTGGCATCACAAGCCCCCCGACCGGTTAATTCACCATTAATTATTTGGACCGGTAATTCTCCTGGTACAGTGTCCATGTGTCCACAAAGTAATAGGGTGGGTTCATCCTCCCCGATTCTACCGATGACGTTTCCAACCTCGTCTATTTTCGCATTGAAACCCATTTTTTTCATTTGGTCAAAGAGAAAATTAGCGAGTCCAGCTTCTTGCCCCGATGGGCTATAAATTTCAAGCATTCTTTTGAGAAAATCTTGAGGATTCATAATTCAGGTCTCCAATACCTCCGCCAAAATCTCCGCAGTTTTGTCAATCTGTTCCTTTTCAATAACCAGTGGTGGCAGTAATCTTAGAATGGTTAGCCCTGATGTTAAAACTAGTAATCCTTTTTCTAGAGATTTTAAAACATAATCCTTGACTCTGAAACGCAGCTCGACTCCAATCATTAAACCCAGTGCTCTAACCTCTTTGACGGCCTTGGAGTTCTCCCTAATCGTTTCCAATTTTCCTTTCAGGTGTAATCCCAGTTCCTTGGATCTTTGGGGAAGTTTCTCCTCTATTATCACATCTATTGTGGCGTTTGCGGTAGCACACGCAAGGGGGTTTCCGCCAAAGGTTGAGGCGTGTTCACTTTCCTTGAGAGAATTCATGACCTCTTCCTTTGCAACAGTAGCTCCCATAGGCACACCACCCGCAATTCCCTTAGCCATAGTCATTATATCCGGAGTTACTCCCCAATGCATACACGCAAACATTTCACCAGTTCTACCAAATCCCGTCTGAACCTCATCAAAAATAAGTAGAACATCTTTTTCATCACAGATCTCTCTTAACTCCTTCAAGTAACCATCCGGAGCAGGATTAACGC
Source organism: Candidatus Jordarchaeum madagascarense (assembly GCA_019056875.1). Classification (GTDB taxonomy): domain Archaea; phylum Asgardarchaeota; class Jordiarchaeia; order Jordiarchaeales; family Jordiarchaeaceae; genus Jordiarchaeum; species Jordiarchaeum madagascariense. The sequence continues at coordinate 6,067 of DXJA01000099.1, read as the reverse complement.
CTGCTTCCCCCTGAACTGGTTCCACCAATACTGCAGCTGTGTTTTCATTTATAGCCTCTCGAACCTCTTCAGCGTCGCCGAATCTTACATGATTGAATCCGGGAACCAAAGGTTCAAAAGGTTCTCTGTACTTTTTTTCCCAAGTGGCTGAGAGCGCACCCAAAGTACGTCCGTGAAATCCCTTAGTCATAGCTATAATCTCTTTCTTTCCAGTATATCTGCGGGCAACTTTAATAGCACATTCAACTGCTTCCGTTCCGCTGTTCGATAGAAAGGATCTTGTTAGGCCTTTAGGAACTATTTTTGCTATTTTTTCGACTAGTTCTGCTCTTACGTCATTGTATAATATGCCCGAGCAGGTTATGAGTTTTTCAGCCTGCATTTTTATGGCTTCCACAATTTTGGGGTGGCAGTGTCCCGTAATACTTACTCCGTGTCCTGCTACACAGTCTATATATTCTCTGCCTTCCGCATCCCAGAGCAGCGCTCCTTTTCCTCTCACAATCACAACTGGCCTTTTGGCATAGGTTTGAGCCTCAAAAGTGTCTTCCAAATAAACGTATCTTGGTACATCACTCATTTGTGATCACCGTACAATTCTTTTCTTCTAAAGCATAGATTAGGGGGTGGTCTCCAATTCCGCTCGCTATTATTACCTCTGGTACCCCTTCATGGATTGCCTCTAATGCGGCAAATATCTTTCTTCTCATTCCAGGACCAACTTTTTCCATGGTTTGCTTTGCTTCCACCTTGTTCATTTTCGTTATCACCTTTTCATTTTCAAGAACCCCGGGCACATCGGTCATGTCTACAAATTTATCCGCCTTGATGGCTCCGGCAACACTCGCGGCCGCTCGGTCTCCATCCACGTTTAGGTTTTCACCTTCCTTACCGATTGCCACTGCTCCAATGACCGGAACATACCCCGCATTTAAGAGTAGCTCTAAGAGTTTAGAGTTAACCTCCACCACTTTTCCTGTATAATCGCCCTCGATTAGAAGTATCTTGTTTCCCTCTTTTACCTTGATGCGTGGTTTTCTTTCTGCTACTAGAAGTCCCCCATCAATCCCGGAGAGTCCTAGACTGTTAACTCCTTCTTTTAGAAGAATGGCTACTAGTTTCTTATTCACTGTGCCTCCAATGACCATAGTGTAGATATCCGCGGTTTCGGCGTCCGTGTATCTACTCCTAAACCCGGTTGGGGAGGTGACGAATTTCTGCTCTTTACCCAGTTTTTCGGCAATATCTGTAACAACCTTTGCCCCGCCATGTACTATAACAATCTGATGCTCCTTCCCCAACTCCTTTACATCTCGTGCGAGAGGAGATAGATCCTCGTCAACTAGACTTCCACCAATTTTTACTACTATTCTCATTTTACCGCGTCCTTAGTAGGGATGAAGTCCTGGGAAGGTTAAACCTGTGGTTTCATCTATTCCTTCCATGATGTTCATACACTGAATCGCTTGCCCGGAAGCACCTTTAATTAGATTGTCCAGGGCTGAAAGAACCACTATACGGGGGGTATGCTCATCTATTTCGAATCCAATATCGCAGTAATTAGTTCCTACAATAACTTTGGGGTCTGGTAGTCTGTAGATTCCTGTTTTCTGCTTAATAATTCTTATGAAGGGCTCATCGCTATAGAATTCCCGGAAAATCCCCCAAATTTCTTTTTCAGAGAGTTCCTTTTCCAGGAACAAGTGTATAGTCGATAGGATGCCCCTCACCATGTCTACTGCATGGGCAGAAAATGCAACCTTCACTTCCTTTCCCGCCACTGCGCTTAGCTCTTGTTCCATCTCAGCCGTGTGCCTATGGTTGGTCGCCTTATATGGTCTCACAACGTTCGCCCTTTCAGGATGGTGTGTTGATAGAGAAAATTCTCTTCCTGAAGCTGAGGATCCCACTTTGGAATCGATTACTATTCTACTCAAGTCTATGGCCCCGGTACTAATGATTGGTGCTGCTCCAATTATGGCGCTTGAAGCCAGACAGCCGGGACAGGAGACCAAATTAGCATTCTTAATTTCCTCTTTGTGAAGTTCAGAGATGCCGTAGACGGATTTGCCGAGAAGCTCTGGGTGTTCATGTTTACCGTAGTAATACTCGTAGACCTCCTGGTTTTTAATCCTGAAATCGGCGCTCAGATCTATAATCTTTACTCCCGTTTCGAGTAGTTCAGGCACGATGCTCATAGACGCTCGATGAGGCACATTGAGAAAAACATAGTCACACTTATCGGAAATAGTACTCACGTTATAGTCATCAAACTTTATTTGGGTTACACTCCTCAAATTAGGATGTACACTACTCAAATATTTTCCAGAAAACTGTCTCGAAGTTATGCAAGTTAGCTCCGCTTTGGGGTGGAAGAGTAGCAGTCTCACAAGGTCTCCACCCGTATAACCGGAAGCTCCAACAACTCCAGCTCTCATTTCGCTATCTCCAAACAATAATCTATTAACATACTAGGAATATCCACACCCGTTAAAGGCACCGTGGTATGGTACTCCATAGTGTGATTCACCTCGTTAACAAACATACCCTTTGGAGTTTCTAATAAATCCACTCCATAGACACCATTTCCAATAGCTTGGGCAGCCTTTAAACTTATATCCTCAATTTCTGGTGTTACCGGACAAACTTCGGCTCTTCCTCCAAGAGCGGTGTTGGTTCGCCACTCACCCTGACCCGCAATACGATATATTGCGGTGACAACTTTATCCCCTATGACGAAGCTTCTGATATCTCTATTACCCGTTTTTTCTACAAATTCCTGAATATAATAAATCTGGTAAAGCGCCCCCATCGACTCCCTACTTTCCAGTATCGCCTTAGCGGACTGAGGATCCATTAGTGGTGCTATTAGTCTCCCCCAACTTCCAAACACCGGCTTAATTACCGCAGGATACTTCAACTCCTCCAAAGTACTAAGAGCAGAATCAATATCAAATGCAACAAAAGTCCTAGGACTCGGAACACCCGCCTTCCTCAGAGCTAAGGTTGTGAGAAGCTTATCCGCACATACACTGGACACCGCATAGGAATTAACCACCGGATAACCCTTGCTTTCTAAAATCTTTGTAACGTAGAGCCCCTTAAAGGTGCTCACCAAGCGCTGAAGATAAATATCCGCCTCTGGTATATTATCAAAATCTCCCGTAGCCTCTAAGAAGATACTCTTCCCGTCAATAACCACGAGTTTGGCATTCTTTTTATTCGCGGCCTGGATCAGAGCCTTCTCATCCCATCTTACTCGATCAGTTATCATACCAATGGTTTTCAATTCATTCGCCTTTTCAAACTTATGCAGTTGGGGGACCTGATTATTTCACCAACAATAAAAATTCGCGTTATTCACTCACCCCAATCTTCGCCCTCAATCTCTGCGACCTTTAGCTCAACTTTATCCTTCTTTACGTCCACCACTTCAAGCTCGGATCCACAATCTGGGCACTCAACTATCTCCCTTACCACCGGGTCCTCAAGATCTAAATCAGCACCACATTCTGGACATTTACCCTTAACCATAGTCCAATCACCTCCACAGCCTTTATTAGAAATCCGGCACACTTAGGCTGCAAACTAGAGTATTCTACCTGTTTGCGAATCCTTAGCAAACGATGAAAAATATTTAAAGTCAATACTAACTTTTTCAACACTTAATTTATCCTTCTTCAAATCTTGCATCTTAATTATATACTTGTGGGATAGAAAAGATTTTCTTAAATAATTTTTCCCCACCAAAACAACTAAACCCCAGAAACCCAACCAATTTTGCAAAATACCACAGGAATACCAAAAAATCATAATAAAAAACAACGATAACAATTTAAACCCTTCCCATGGAGTATACTTAAACAACCCTAGGAAGTAGCACCAAATGAAGATTGACAAAGAGCTATGTGGAATATGTCAAGCTTGCGCAAGCGTATGTCCCAGAAATGCTGTAGATATCACGGAACACGAAGCAATAGTTGATAACCAAACCTGCAACAATTGCGGAGTCTGCTTCCGAGTTTGCCCGGTAGGGGCAATAATCATCGAAGAAAAAGCATCTTAAACCCTATTCTACACTGAAAACATCACACTCACCACACCACTACAACTTGATTAAAATTTTGAAAATTAATCTCAAAAGCAAACAAAATTCAAACACAAAAATCAGAACTATTTAAGCGGTAAAAAAATAAATATGAAAAAGTACTTCCACCAATCATAAAATCGTTCCCATAACCCAAATTTTTGCATTATTCGGATGTGTTACCTATGAAGCTAAAAACCGAACTATTAGTGGTAGGCGCAGGTCCCGGGGGAACTGCGACGGCAATATCCGCCGTCAAAAAAGGCGGTAAAGTCCTAATATTGGACCGCAAAACCAACGTAGGGGTTCCAGTACAGTGCGGAGAAGCCATAGGGAAAACAGGCCCAGGAATAGCTGAAATAGAAATACCCGAAAACTCGATAGTTAATCCAATTCGGGGCTTTCGCATCTACAGCCCCAATCTAACCAAGGTTGACTACGCGAAGTCGGAACCTGACGGCTACATTGTAGACCGCCGCATATTCGATAAAGAGCTCCTGGCCAAAGCCTGTGAAAAGGGCGCCGAAGCACTGGTAGGAGCAAACGTAACCGAACTACTCTACAAAAACGAACAAATCAAAGGGGTAACGGCCAGAAGATTCGGCGAAAAAATCGAAATCGAAGCCGAAGTAGTAATAGGCGCAGACGGAGTAAACAGCACCATAGCAAAACTCTCCGGCCTCAGAAAAAATATTAAATTAAAAGACATAGAAAGCTGCGCCCAATACGAAATGGTCAACGTACAAATAGAAGACATCGACCTACTCGAATTCTACCTCGGAAAAAACGTCTCACCAAGAGGATACGTCTGGGTATTCCCAAAGAGTGAAAACCGGGCCAACATCGGACTAGGAATAGGAGGAGGACAAGGAGAAAAAACCGCCCTAGAATACCTACAAGAATTCATCAAACACAACCCCCGAGGCAAAGAAATCTGCAAAAACGCCAAAGCAATAGAATTCCGAGTCGGAGCCCTACCCATGGGAGGCCCCAACCCCAAAAACGTACTAGACAACCTAATCCTAGTAGGCGACGCCGCAGGACAAGTCCACCCCATCACCGGAGGAGGCATGGGCTACGCCATAGTATGCGGAAGCATAGCCGGAGAAGTAGCAGTAGAAGCCATAACCGAAGAAGACACCAGCGAAGAAGCCCTCACCCTATACGAAGCACAATGGCGACAAAAATACGGAAAAGAATTCGAACAAATGCTCAACCTACAACAACTACTAACAGAAGCCGAAGACACCCTACTCGACAAACTCGCCCAAACACTCAGCGGACAAAACGTAGTCGAACTCACCGCCGGGAAAAAAATAGGAATCTTCCTAAAAGCAGCAGCAAAACACGACAAACAACTAATAAACCTACTAAACCAACTCCGACACCTCCAACTAGTACAATAACCAAAAAACCAACAAAACATTCACCACCCCCAAAAATTATGGTAACCACAAAAAACGGAAAAGGAAGTGAAGAAATGCCCACAATCACCTTTAAAGAATTCCAAAAAATGGATCTAAGAATAGGAAAAATAATCAAAGCAGAAAAAGTCCCAACCGCAAAAAAACTCCTCCGCATGGAAGTAGAAATAGGACCCGGAGAAACAAGACAAATCGTAGCCGGAATGGCAGAACACCTAAAACCAGAAAACCTCACCGGCAAAAACGTAATCATACTAGCCAACCTAGAACCAAAAGAATTCATGGGACTAGAATCCAAAGGAATGATACTAGCAGCAGACCTAAACGGAAAACCCATACTAATAACACCCGAAGAAAATGTCCCCCCCGGAACAAAAATAAGATAAAAACAAACCCCCAACAGAAAAAAACCAAAACCCCCAAAAAAATTTAAAAAAACCCCAAAAATTAAAGAAAAAACCTAAAAATTTTGGTTGTGTCTGCTAATCGGTTAACTTTTAGGGATTAATTGGGTCCCTCCTATGTTATACGTTATTAGAAAACAAACAATGGAGGT
>DXJA01000098.1 GCA_019056875.1 Candidatus Jordarchaeum madagascarense | reverse complement strand
GTGCTCCCTCACACCCATAGAGAACCTCCTCGTACACCAAAAATAAAAACCCGCATTACTTTTGTGGAGCGCTATAATACAACAATAGGTCCAAAAATCAAGCAATATGACATGGCCCTTTAACTTCTCAAGGGTTAAAGGCTCTATTGTATTAATCCAGGGTAAATTTTCAGGAAAGTCAACAGCATACACCACAATATAACCCTCCTTCCAGAGATTTTGTAAATCAATTACCCGAAAAAATTCTAGTTATTGAATAATCTTCCAATGCTTTATTGTTTTCACAAAAAAACGAACTTTGTACCAAATTTAAATTTACCCTATTAGTTTTTCGGCGGTTTAAATTATTAGGAAGAATCTTCCCAAAAAAAGAAGGCTCATAATGGTTATTTCCTGATTGAACACCTAAAATGAGGGAGCCCTAGTGACTCTAAATCATAAAATATAAGTAACATTTTTAAAGTGTGGTTCGTGAAGAAATTGAAGAAAAAGTTTATAAGTTGTGCGGGGTTCTCATTGGTTGTATAAGGGACTTCTACTTTTGCGTTTTGTAAAATGAGTTTATGGTAATATGGAGTTGGTTAGGTGGCATTTAGACTCCCTAAGATTGTTGATTCGATAAAATTTGGATTACTTTCTCCTGACGAAATTCGAAGAATGTCGGTAACTAGAATAATTACTCCTGACACTTATGACGAAGATGGAGCACCAATAGATTCCGGATTAATGGATAGTAGACTTGGAACAATAGAACCTGGAAGACGGTGTAAGACGTGTGGAAGTAGAGTAGGGGAATGTCAAGGTCATTTCGGTCACATTGAGTTAGCGCGTCCTGTGATTCACGAGGGATTCGCTAAGCTTCTTCAGAAAATTTTGAGAGCCACCTGTCGCTCTTGCTCACGTCTCCTTCTGCCTGAAGATGAAATTAAGACTTTTAAAGAGCAAATGGACGAGTATGAGAAAGAGACTGGAACTTTGAGCGACACCATCTCGGCGGAAATTATAAAAAGAGCCTCCAGAATCAGCACTTGCTCCCATTGTGGGGAAAAGCAACTTAAAATCCGCTTGGAGAAGCCTACCACTTTTTATGAGGAAACCGATATTGGATCTATACGTTTGACTCCGAGCGATGTTAGGGATAGGTGCGAGCGGATTCCTAACGAGGATTGTCGCTTAATGGGGATAAACCCCAAGTTCGCCCGACCGGAATGGATGGTTCTCACCGTCCTACCCGTACCCCCAGTGGCCGTACGTCCCAGCATTACCCTAGACTCGGGTGTGCGGTCTGAGGATGATCTCACACACAAACTTGTTGATGTTATCCGTATCAATCAACGTTTGAGAGAGAATATTGAGGCGGGTGCTCCTCAACTTATCGTTGAGGACTTGTGGGAACTGCTCCAGTATCATGTTACCACCTACTTCGATAATGAGATGTCAGGAATACCTCCCGCAAGACATCGGTCCGGCAGAGCTCTGCGCACCCTTGCGCAGAGACTCAAGGGAAAGGAAGGGCGCTTCAGAAGCAATCTTTCCGGAAAAAGAGTTGATTTTTCTGCGAGAACCGTTATATCCCCCGACCCTAATTTAGGGATAAACGAGGTCGGGGTACCATTAGAAATAGCAGAAATTTTGACAATACCCGAGAGGATAACCGAGTGGAACATTGAAGAAATGAAGGACTTAATTATAAGGGGACCGGAAAATCCTCCAGGTGCAAACTACGTTATACGCAGCGATGGCAGAAGAATTGACCTTCGCTTCGTAAAGGATCTAAAGGCCATCGCGGACACTTTAGAAGTGGGATTTATCGTTGAGCGGCACCTCAGAAACGGTGATATTGTGCTCTTTAACAGGCAACCCTCTTTACACAGAATGTCCATAATGGCTCATCAAGTACGTGTGATGCCATTTAAAACGTTTAGATTAAATCTTTGTGTCTGTCCTCCGTACAACGCGGATTTTGATGGCGATGAAATGAATCTTCACGTGCCTCAGGGCGAGGAGGCTCGTGCTGAAGCCTATGTTTTAATGAGAGTTCAAGAAAATATTCTTAGTCCCCGCTATGGCGGCCCGATAATAGGCGGCATTCAAGATTTTATTTCTGCAGCTTATCTGCTCACAAAAAAAGACACCTTCTTCAACAGGAAGGATACATGTGACCTTCTCTTAATAGCAGGGCGCACCGAACTTCCACCCCCTGCAATTAAAAGTCCTGTGGAACTATGGACCGGAAAACAGATTTTCAGCGTTCTTTTACCAAAAGACCTGAACCTCTCTTTTAAAGCAAAAATCTGTAAGCGATGTGACACATGTTCAAAGGAAGGCTGTCCATATGATTACTTTGTAATGGTTCGAAATGGAAATCTCATCTCGGGTGTAATTGATAAATCAGCGTTCGGAGCAGGAGTACCTGAAAGCTTATTCCATAGAATTGTGAAGGACTATGGAGCAGACTTGGCACGTGATTTCCTAGACTCGATTACACGCATGCTAACACTTCTGATAACCGCAAAAGGTTTTACAATGGGAATAGACGACGTAGATATAACAAAAGAAGCTCGCTCCCGTGTAGATGAAATTTTGCAGGAATCTAAAGAAAAAGTTAATGAATTAGTGGAAACATATAGACGAGGAGAACTGGAGAGCCTGCCCGGTAGAACACTAGAAGAAACATTAGAGATGCTGATTATGCAGGAACTTTCCAACGCCCGAGATAAGGCGGGTGATGTGGCAGGCGAATACCTTGGTATGCAAAACCACGCAGTAATAATGGCTAAGACGGGCGCAAGAGGAACAATGCTCAACCTAGCACAGATGGCTGCCTGCGTAGGGCAACAATCAGTGAGGGGGAGCAGAATACAGAGAGGATACAGAGAGAGAACATTACCTCATTTTGAGGAAGGCGACTTAAGCGCGAAAGCAAGGGGTTTTGTAAGTTCAAGCTACCAGAAGGGATTGACTCCCATCGAATTCTTCTTCCACGCTATGGGTGGTCGAGAAGGATTAGTGGACACAGCTGTCAGAACCAGCACTAGCGGATATATGCAGAGAAGACTGATAAATGCCCTCCAAGACATCAAGGTTGAATATGATCGAACTGTTAGAAATGCGGCAGGAAGCATAATTCAGTTCCAGTATGGAGAAGACGGCGTAGACCCGTCTAAAAGCGATCACGGCAAATCAGTAAATATAGATGTAATAATTGAAAAAGTACTAAGCGAGGAAGAAGAAAATTAATATAATAAAAATCCTTGAGTAATTATC
>DXJA01000097.1 GCA_019056875.1 Candidatus Jordarchaeum madagascarense | reverse complement strand
GACATAGGGGTAATCCAATTCGAAAAAAGGACAGATGGACTGGCAATCACATTACAGGAAATGATTCTACACAACAAAAAAATAATAGCTGCAAAACTAATGTCAATTCTAGAAGACGTAATAGAATACTTGAGCGATGACACTGTGTCAATTATAGAATACTAACATAAAGAAAAAATTTTACTTGATAATTTCACGACGAAACTCAAACACCCTTTCTGTATTTTGTTCTGGTCAAAATAAATTTTATACCAGCTTTGATTACCTCTCTCGTTTTTCCAAATCTTATTACCTTTCCCAAAGGTTTATTAAATTCTAAAAGTATAACTTTCATATACAACGTAATGTCTTTAGATAGACCGTATGCGGAAAGCGATATTAAATAAAAATAATTTTTGAAAACAACTCCTCAAAAGTGAGCTAATCAAAGGCAAACACTACAAGAGATGAAGCTATTAAACCTACACTCTATTCTTGCAAAGATGGATACGAATTAAGGAACACTGAGGAGAAACGCTCAGAGACGATTCCCAAGCTCTGTTATAGCACTAGAAAGGTGGTAAAAAACATGAATGCAAAAATAGAATATGATGAAACTAACAGAGTGATATCTATAATTTGTTCAGACTGCGGAGAATTTATGGGATTTGCCACACCAAAAAATAATGGCCAATCTTGGAAGTGTATGAATTGCCAACAATTAAATGAGATACTAATTCCAGAAAAATATAGTAAAACCATTTGGGATTGGCTAAATGAACCGGAATAAACTTTTTTATTTTTATACTGTTTGATACACTATCTCTGTTTCTGTCTTGGCACCCCAAGCGCGTCCCAGTCCTGAAATTCCTTTATAAGATCTAAGAATGGAGGACATCCCGGGAAAAATTTCCCTTTTTCTTTATGTTCCTCAGAACAATCCCCTACCACGTAGACTGAGCCCCTTATATCACTAGGAAGTTCAGAGTTCTTCCCCACAACGAAACTAATATCCCCCAAAAGATCAACATATGGAGTAGTAAACGCATCCACCAATCCCCTTATTAAGCCCAAACATCCTATACACGCAGCACCAACATAAACCTTTAAATAAGGAGAAATTCCACGCGGATCTGCATCAGGCCTCCGGAAAACCCTTCTTACCTCCTGAATTTTTTTACCCCTTACCTCAATTTTGCTAAGATCCGCCTCACCTAACCCTTCGCTGAATGCAATCCTTGTTGTCTTAACTTCTAAGGGGTCAAAACCCATAACCGCACTTGTCACCGCATCCACTGCGACACAGTCTGTCCCCGCGATTATAACGTTCATATCATTTATCAAATCCTCAGGATAAGCGGAGTGCGGACCTTGACCCTGCATAGCACAAATTCCATCAACAATAGCTAAATCTGGCTTCACAGCTCGATACAGGTCCGATAATTTTTGATCCAAATCTGTGCGATGGAATCTTAGCTTGTCCCCCCAAAGTAGATAGCCGTGCTGATTCTTTAGAGCAAGGGTAACAGTAGTATATATGTGGGTTTTCATCTTTGGCACATTAATTAGCACATCCGCCTCTCGGATGGTTCTTGGTAATCTCACTCTTCTTAATACCTTTGCTCCGGGAATTTCGACTTCTTGGTATTCATCCTTTTCCAGAGCGAAAAGTTTGCCGCCAGCCCTTTGAACAGCGAGGGCGATTCCGGAGCCCAAAAATGCTAGCTCGGTATCGATCGCAAAAGCAGAGCAGTCAACTACTGTTATCTCTTTCGCGCCGGCTTCCTCTCTAATAAGATTAATCAGAGCCTCCACGACTCTAGGATCCGTGGTTGATAACTGTTCAGGCACAACAGGCCCAGTCACGTTCAGCTTTATCACCACTCTATCCCCCTCCCTGATGAATTTCTTGACTCCTCCCAAAAAATCCAAGGCTTCCTTAATCATGGATTTAACAAAGAGCATATGGCTCTCGGTATAATTGGCAGGAGATCCGGGAACCTCTTCGCTATGTATTATTGCAACTTTTGTCATATTCAAAATTCACTTCCTATACTGCACTTTTAATTTTCATAATTTTGGGGATTTAACTATGAGCGTTTTTTCTCATTTATTTTTTTCATTGGATTTTTCTTCTCACATGGCACACCTGTTTGGCATAAACCACAGGCGTAGATATCGATATCGTATTTTTTTTAATTATTGGAATTTGTTCAAGTACAAACTCTTGGCATTTATTCTTGTCGTGGCCTTCTTCGGTAATTGCACCAACAGGGCATCTTTTTATACACCTTTTGCAATTTCCTTTCTGGAAAAAGCGACAATTTCGATGGATATCACCAGTTCTCTGAGGAGAATCTAATGGTTGATTCACAATAACACTGCCCGCCCGGTGCGCCTTCCCCTTCTCGGTGATTAACCCATCTGAAAGGCCGAAGGTGTCCAAATTTGCGGCGAAGGCCACATGGCGTTGAGACCAGGTGGAAGCCCATCCAACCTTTTCGTCAACTAACATTCTAAAAAGGCTCGGTTCGATTTCAGGTGCAATAGCGAAATATCCTTTCTCTTCAAGAAGGGAAACAATACGAGTTTCGAGCTTTCGATTAAATTCCTCACCAAAAAGGCGAGTATGAGCCCAACGCTCAGAAGGCCTATCCTTCATATGAGTATTCTCTTTTCTCGTCTTCTTGGAAATAGGAAGTATATACGAGGTGACTCCAATTTCTTCTTCAGGAGGAATAGGAACGCCTCTCTCTTTCGCAATTTTTACCATAGCCTCATATGGCGTAAGGTGGAACTCCCCAATAACCTCTTTTAATTTGTGGAAGAGGGGGTAATTCCCCGCCACAAATCCGACCAAGGGTTCTTCAAAAATGGGAGAGCCATCCAGATGTTCCAACCGATTTATAGGATCCTCTCTGACAAACCTTTTAATTTCATCAGTAATCCACTTCTTGAATTCTTCCACGTCCATTCTCAATTCCTTTCCATGAATATTATTCCACTTTTTTTCCAAATTTTTGATTTTTACTCTTAATAAGTAATCACACAAGTCTCTATCGGAATTAATCTATTTTGCTCTAATTGACTTCTTTTTTTAGTCTTTATTGCTTTAATCTTTCTGGGTAGGTTTACTGGGGAACCCAGAAACAGTGGCGAAGGTTTTTTATTATTTTTTTAGGGTCTAGTTTTAAAAGGGTTGACGTATCATGACATTTTAAGAATATTTCTTGGAGGTTTTTGGCTTGGGTTATGAAACAATCATTTATGAGCGGAAAGATGGTGTTGGTAAGATAATACTGAATAGACCGGATAAGTTGAATGCTATGAATTTCCAGATGGTTGACGAAATAGTGGCTGTCCTGGATGAAATTGAAAACGATGATGAAATAAGAGCCGTTATAATTACCGGGGCAGGCCGTGCCTTCTGTTCCGGCGCTGAACTCACAGAGCTCGGGGCTCGACCAGATCCATTCGACTCACTAAGCTTTATGCGTTCATTCGCGCACCGTATAATACTCGCGGTTAGAGGTTTAGAGAAACCGATAATAGCAGCAGTAAACGGTTACGCTCTCGGCATAGGCTGTGGTGTAGCATTAGCTTGCGATATTAGAATAGCCTCAGAAAATGCCAAGTTCGGAGAACGATTTGTGAGAATTGGCATACTCCCCGGCGACGGCGACATGTACCTGCTACCCTTACTCGTGGGCTTGGGAAAAGCCAGCGAACTTTTATTCACGGGGGACGATGTCGATGGTAAAGAAGCGGAGCGCATCGGACTAGCAAATAAATGTGTTCCCGCCGAAAAACTTGATGAAGAAGCAGAAGCACTAGCCCAGAGACTAGCAACGGGAGCCACAAGAGCCATAGCCGCAATCAAAGCCGCATTAAACAGAAGAATAATACCGGAACTAAAACAAGAACTAGAATTTACAAATCTACTACAATCCCTACTATACCAGACAGAAGACCACAACGAAGCCCTAAAAGCAATAAAAGAAAAAAGAAAACCAGTATTCAAAGGAAAATAATACAAACCTTAAAAACCAATAGCATATTATATTCTTGGAAAATTGGACTTCAGTAAAACTAATAACCAATTTTACCCCATGTACTTAACCTAGCTAGGCATAATATAAAAAAAGACTGGAGATTCACAATCAGTATTCTGAGTTCAAATGAAAATTAACCAGTAATTTTCATAGTTAAGAATTGGAAAAATTCACATTTTTAAGGAGAGATGTTTATCTTTGCCCTTTTTCTGTCGAATTTGCGGTAAACGTATTAAAGGAATCAGCAATGAAGCCAAACACATTTGCGAATGGGCAGCAGCCTTCACCAAAGGGAAATCTCACTGGAGATACAAAAAACATTACGATTTCCTAGTAAGAAATCACTGCCCATTAGAATACGAGCAGGTTAAAAAACTATTGGACAAAATAGACTCCGAAACCCCGACAGAGGAGAGCACTTCATAAACTCCTCAAAAAATCGTTTATCCTATTTCTTTTAAAAAGATTTTTCTCCTTTTAAAAAGGTGATTGGAACCTTTTGAGAGTATTTAATAATATGCAAAAATTTATAAATATGTGGGGAAGTGTTAAAAAGTGGGAAAAGTCCCACTTTTGGGAAATGAGGAGATAATTCGTATGGGAAGAGAAGACAACCCACTGGAAATAAGAGCCCAAAAATTAGTGGAGGAGGGGCTCAAAGCCTACGATAATTCAGACGTTAGAAAAGCGGTTACCCTACTAAACGAAGCGGTCCCCCTTTTAAAACAGGTAAATAACGTGGATTTGATCCAAAACATATTAAGTGAAATGGGCCAGATGCACTACGAAATCGGAGATTATCAAGCCGCGTTGGAAGACCTCAAAGAAAAGCTGGAAATAGTGCGCGAGACGGGCAATCTTGGGGAAGAGTTGGAAACCCTCATCGGTTTAGGCCATATACACCTCATACTACACAATTATGAAGCCGTTCTAAAAAACCTCAAAAAGGCTTTAACCCTCACCCGTGAACTAGGGGATCGAGAAAGCGAGCTAATAGTAATCCTCGGCATAGCAACCGTCCATGATAGACTTCAAAATCATTACTCAGCTATTAAATACTACAACGAAACAGCAAGAATAAACCATGAACTAGGAAAACACGAAGATGAGGGCGAAGGAATATTGCGCGCCGCTAAAACATACATGAAAATGAAAAAATATTCGGCAGCACTAATAAACTATTGGCAAGCATACAAAACCATGAGCGAAACAAAAAACCGGAAAGGAGAAGCCACGGCACTCCAAGGCATCGGAGACGCCCACTACGAAATGAAAGAATATGAAGACGCCCTCACATACTACACAAAATCACTAGAAACTCACAAAGATCTAAAAAGAGGGGAACAGGAAGGAGCAATACTCAAAAGAATAGGAGAAATATACGCCGAACTGAAAGCCTATATGGAATCAATCAAATATCTCGAAGACGCCTTAGAAATCACAAAGAAAAATAATAGACACAACGACGAAAATATTATAAAGGATACCATAAAAAAACTTCGAACAGATTCTAAAATATATGGAATACACCCAAAATATTTCTACCTCAATCTAACAAAAAATTAAAAAACTAAATCCCCCCCAATTCTCAGTTCTAACTTATAGCGGGGTTTTGTTTCCCTTTTATTCTTCTGCGTTTTTATATAAATCTAAAAATTGATGATTGACTCTGAAAAAACCATAAAATGAAAAATGCTATAAAATGATTGAAAATATATAAATAATGGGAGGGTTTTGTTTCGACTATTAAAATTAAGGAAGGGATGTGAATAAGTATGGTTAGGGCGATGACTGAAGGGAATCTTCGCAGTGCATATGCGGGTGAAAGTCAGGCACATATGAGATACATGATATATGCTGAAAGGGCAAAGGCGAATGGCTTTCCGAAAGTAGCGCGGCTATTCACGGCGATAGCCTTTGCGGAGCAGGTTCATGCAACCAACCATTATCGGAATATAATAAGTAAAGGCGATGCTCTAACGGTCTCGGAAGCGGTTTTCGGCTCTAGGAATACCTCCGAGGACCTTCAAGCAGGCATCGACGGGGAAACATTCGAAATTAACGAGATGTATCCCACCTATTTGGAAGTGGCCAAATTTCAAGGAGAGAAAGGAGCTGAAACTAGTTTCAGATATGCGTGGGAGGCCGAAAAGATTCATGCTAAAATGTATCAAAAGGCCAAACAAGTTGTGGATCAGGGTAAAGACATTGAGCTAGGCCCAATGCAGATATGCACAGTGTGCGGTCACACAGTTGAAGGTGATGCTCCTGACAAATGCCCGATTTGCAATGCTCCTAAAACCAAATTCAGAACTTTTGAGTAAAGCCTCTGATTTGTAAGACCTGACTGATGAGGGATATATCCTAAATAACATCTAGATTGATCCAAAAGTCTCCAATTTTTTTATTTTATAAAGAAAAAATCTCAAAACGAACTCTAGAGAATCTCAATTTTTACCGTGTTCTGGTCGATTATGGATGGAGAGAAATATAAATTATGAAATTAAATGTTATTATTGAGGAAGTTATCATCTGAAAGAAATAATTGGGTGAGCATAAATTTAATGGGCTGTCTTTAAATAGTTCTGTGTTAAAAGGGTGAATTATCATGATCAAGCACATTTATGTTGTTGATGTTAGTGGCTTTCCTGTATACGTACGCTGTGTTGGACACGATATGTGCCCCTTAGGCCGATTTGATACGATTGCTGTGAGTGGTCTTTTAGCCGCGCTAAATAATTTATCAAGGGATGTGGGCGGTGGGGGTTTACAAGTCGTTTCTATGGAGAAGGCGAAGTTTTTGTTAAAATCGGAACCAAATTTTTTCATAGCTTTTCAGGTGGATCATGACGATAAAGTGGGAAAATATCAAAAGGATCTCAATAGCCTCTCAAACTTTATACTGACAGTTTATTCCAAATCTGCCCCAAATAGTGATAAGGATAGACTAAAAATAATTCCAAAAATCGAAAGCTTTATTGATGAGAGTGGTTTGTTAACCGAAACACAGGGTTTACTGGGAAGAATCAAGTCTGCCAGCTCAAAAATCCTTAAGAAATAAAACTGTTTTTTCAATTTAGTATACTATAATCCAATCCACCAGCAGTTTTGTTTCCTCGTTTATTGGATGCTCGGTTATTGGATCATCCCAGGTCCTGTTGTCAACCCATACGTCGATCCTCATGCTGGTTGTTGGTGTGGGTCCGTCAAACTCAGCTTTGACCTCGCCATCAACTAGGAAATCAACATTGTTACTCTGCCACACAATAGTGTAATTGTGCCATTGGGAAAGATTAACATCTGTAACTTGACTCGACCAGTTAACTCCATTTCTGACAACATAGGCCCAAAGTCCCTCGTGGCTGGTTGAGCAGTTCATATACATGAACCAGACTAGGTTCATTTCGCTTCCAAATCTTCCATTCCATAGCCCCCAACCCCTTGAACCATTTGTCGGGTTTACTGAGCAAACATTGAACATTGCAGTAACGTAGAGGTAGGGAAGGCGGTCATCAGAATCATAAATCTCAGCATTGGAATAGATTTCACTACTACTGTTTGGGATTATGAATTCTGCAATACTATTATTGCATGAGTTTTGCCCATTTTCATCCGTTCTCCAATACCATCTCGAAGTATTCATTATTTCAAAATCCTCAAATAGAATTGGGGTAATACCATTAGACCACCTCAACCCTAACCATGGAATAATTGGTGGTCTTGTATAAACGTAGAACGTGAATCCAGCCACCGAGGCAGTGGCAACAATAGCGATAATAGCAACAGAGGATACTAAACGCTTATTCATCTACACAAACTTCCATAGATAATAAACACGCGTCTTTAAAATTCTGAAAAAAGAACGAATTCTATTTAAAGGTTTAATATCTTTTTCGCGTTTTTTCCCAGAATCTTTTCTTTATCATTCAAGCTTATGTCCATTTTTAAAACGTTGTTCAGGTGTGTCAACATGCCAGTTTTTCTGTCACAGTAGGTTAGAACCACGGGATAGTCGCTCCCGTACAAGATTTTGTCAGACCCTAATCTCTCTACTGCCCTTTCTACCAGCATTGTGTCAACGGCGGATATATCGGTATAAATATTATCATGGCTTTCAACCACCTGCATCATCTCTTCAAACCATATTCCCGGTTTCTCGGCACTATAGCTTCCCAGGTGGGCTCCAACTATGTTTAGATGGGGGTACTCCTCAGCAACCTTAGCCAAATGGATAGGTCTTGCGTCCTCACAAAAATCGGGATACTCCCATAATCCGGGGTCACATCCAGTATGAGTCAAGATTACTAGTTTCTCCTTCTGGGCGTATTCATAAACCGGTTTTAAAGTTTCATCTGTAGGATTGCAGAACTGGAAGGTGGGTATCATTTTAATTCCTTTAAAACCGTACTTCTTTATCTTCCGCAGCTTTTCTTTAATCTCCTCCTCCGGTCTTCTGGGATTAATTGAGCCGAAGCCAATTATTCTATTGGGATCCCTTTGAACATACTTGTATATGTCCTCTTCAGATCTGAAAACTCTGTCAAACCACGCTATTACCTCAATAAGAATGCTTCCAAATGTCCCTCCCCCCAAGTGTGTGACATATCTTACTGGTTTGTAGAATAAATCCTGATTTTTTACAACCTCGTTCTTATCAATATCAAAAGCGAGAAGAGCTACCTTATCAACTCCTGCCTCGTCCATTCTACCAAGGAGTTCTTCCTCCACAGAGTTAAAACCGGGAGGAACAGGATCCATAAGTGTATCCGGCGGATGTACATGAATATCAATAACCTCAATCTCTCGGCCTTCTATAACTAGCATAAAACTCAGTTCCTTAACCTTTACTTCGAAGAAGTACACGAGACAATTTTTATCCAGTATTATTGTAAAACCATAATGATTGAAGGCATTTAAACTTGATGAACAAACATTTTTTTAAAAAAACCAGTTTTAACAGTATAACATTTCCAATAAAAGCAAAGCCCGAGAAAAAATAACACATTAAAAAAATGAACGTCACCGAAGATTCCTCTAACCAATAATTAATCCTAAAAAAGTTCAAAACCATTAATAAGACTACGGCTAACCCCTAATCCCATATCACCTAGCAATCCATATTTCAGGGTGTCAATTAGTAGGCCGTATTTACTAAAACTATCACCCTGAGTCCTTAAGTAACTTGGCTCGAATATAATTGCTACGTTTTATTTGCATTGTCTTCGTCTTTTTTCTTTACCCAACAATCATAGATTTGATACATAAATCTAAGCAAGTCTTCACCGGGGTGTACAACAATCTCGCCATAACGTTTAGCTTGAGGGTGATTTGGATTTAGTTTCTTTGCAAAATCGTTTTCGAAACTCAATTTTCGGAAGCCATTTTTACTCAAAGATTCAGGAGTTAATTCCACTTCTCCCTTCTCTCTGGGTTTAAATGATTGGTTGGGGCATCCGCCATTTTTATTTGTTGTAGCGGATAATATTAACCCCTCCTTACAGGAGTAATGATAGTTTAATGGAACTCTGCCGCAAGCGTTGACATCATACAGTATCGATACTCCTATAAGATTTTCACATCTTCTACAAGGTCTTTCTACTCTTTTTGCAATATTCTCTCCTAAAACTTCTAAATTTTGTTCTTCCTGCACTTGATACATGTAACTTTCTCCCAGTATTCTATTATTTGAACTTCTCCCAATTATCTCTCGATTTCATTTACCAAATATATAAATCTATTGCCAGTTGAAATAGTTTCCATATAGCTAAATGAGAGGCTATTGACAGGTTACTGTGGAGGCTACTTAATCACTGATATTATTGATTTCAACTGATTACTATAACAAGAAATGGTTTCGAATGATTTTCGTGAAAATGCTATTTAACCCCCATGAATTTTTGCATTTTGTATAATTAATGAAAGATTGAATATTTGAAAAAATAGTCACATTAGTCATTTATAGCATAGTAAACCATTATCCGTAACTTTTTCCTCTAGATAAGGCGTCTGAATTAAAATCGTGCGTTTTGATTTCTGATAAATCCCTGTT
>DXJA01000096.1 GCA_019056875.1 Candidatus Jordarchaeum madagascarense | reverse complement strand
CTATACTTCTAGGTGTAGATTTCCATCCTTCACGAGATTCTATAAGATATAAACTTTTTTAACATTGATAAATGATATTCAAGTTCATCTTGGATTGATATAAATTGAGAATCTCGAAAAACTAAAATACTACAAGTGATACGTCCAAAGCTGTTTTCAAAACAGTGTTTGTAGGATCTACATTCAAATAGCCCAGAGGTTGGACTATTGATCAATTCCAAAATAATTAAGGAGAGAGCAATTCAAGAAGGAGCAGATATTTGTGGAATCGCTCCTGTGGCCCGGTTCGCAAATGCTCCAAAAGGTTTCCATCCCTGTGATATCTATCCTGATTGCGAGTCGGTGATCGTCTTTGCATCCCATTTTCCCCTGAGCACCCTCCAAGCAAGAACTAATGCTCCATACACCTTCATAAGAAACGTAATGGTGAATAAACTGGACGGAATCACGTTTCACCTATCGCAGGAGCTAGAAAAAGAAGATATTATATCAATTCCCATACCTTCCGCTGAACCTTACGAATATTGGGATCCAGATCGAAACCATGGGAGGGGTATTCTCTCACTGAAACATGCGGGACAACTAGCTGGTCTTGGAGTAATTGGGAAGAACACTCTTCTTATAAATGATAAATATGGAAACATGATTTGGCTCGGTGCTATTCTGGTTCCTATAGATCTAGAGCCGGACCCCATTGCTTCTTATGAGGTGTGTATTCCTGAATGTACACTGTGCATAGATTCATGCCCACAACACGCTCTTGACGGAGTAACCCTTAATCAAAAACTTTGCAGAGAACGCTCTACCTCTTCCACGGAGGGCGGTGGATGGGTTCTCTCGTGTAATATCTGTCGAAAGGTGTGCCCCAACCATAAAGGGCTTCGAAGAATTTAGGATACAAAGATCAACAATTGAAGTTCTATGGCTTGTTCACCGAATGAATACCACAAAAAATTCCGCAGGAAAACCATGGCTTAAGAGTGGGAAGGAAGGGGAAAAAAGAAAACGAAAACAAAGTTTTAACTAGAAGGTTTTTTCTTGCTCAATTCTACATAATGCCCTAAAAGAAAACTTTTTTCTGTATTTGTCCTCTTAATTGATAACTTTATTTTTGTATGCATCCAAATTCATGTTTCCTTTGCAACTCTCCCTTTACTAATCAATTTAGCCTTGAAGCGTTTCTCGTAGACGATGACAAGGACGAAGCTTGCGGCGCTTAGCAGCAAAAAGACTACTGACAAGTATAGGTACATATTCCGATTTTGTAACCACTCCAAAAAGTAGTTAAACAAGAAATAACCCAGATTAGGAGGTTTAAATATAAGATATAAAAAAACGAGTCCAATAATCAGACAGATCGTCCCAAAAGCAAGCAACCATAACGTAAAATTCGTACGAGTAAGAAACTTCCCACCAGTAAACAAAACCCCTTCATCACCTTTCCTACCCGAACACATACTCCGCATCTCCTAATATGTATAAGTATTACAATTCCTATAATTAGGTTTTCGTTGTGTCTAAAATCCGGAAGAAGAATTTTACTCTTATTCTTTCCATTAGAGATATATAGAGTGTTTACTTGTTCTCGAGTAGAAGTCTCCTTAATTGTTGGTGGATGGTTTTATTGGTTATCGGTAGCGCAGTCGTTGGTTCCATGACAATGGGCATTTGTTCAAGTTGCCCTCTATATCCCTGCACTCAGGATAAAATTTCGCGTTGCTTTTTTGATATTGGTTTCCGTTTTTTGGAGATTAGGGTCGCCTATTGTTGCAACGTGGAGGCTTTAAAAGACGTTAAAAGCGAAAGTGGTTTGGATTTTGGTTTTCACGCCCCTTATCTCCTAGATGAAAATTTACCTTTCTCCATTAATCTTTGCTCGGCTGATCCCGAAATGAGAAAGAAAAGCAGACAATGGATGGAAAAAACATTCAAAATAGCAGAAGAATTGGACGGAAGCTACGTTGTGGTTCACCCGGACTACGTAGACTCTGAAAACGTGGAAGAAGGCAAATCTAATTTTATAGATATGATTAAAGAGTTTTCCGATTCCAGTGTTGAAATTCTAATAGAGAACCTGTTCAACTCCCAAATCGCAATTTATCCCGAACAAATATTGGAACTAATCGAGGCAATTGATTCCGACAAAGTAAACGCTCTATGGGATGTGGGGCACTCCATAATAGCTTCCAAGCTCTATGGTTTAGATTTACTGGATTTTCCCAGAGTTCTGAATAAAAAAATAAAAGCAGTACACCTCCACGGAGTTGAGGGAGACTTAGACCATCAACCCTTCAGGGAGGACAATCTTCCAGTAAAGCCAGTCTGCCAGCTCAAGAATAAAAGTTTCAAGGGCCCCTTTGTCTTAGAGGTTATTCCCAAAAAAATGCCCGACGGACTAGTTGTAGCTAAAAAACAAATAGAAAACATCAATTGCAGAAACACAACCACATAAATTCTCAGCACATCTTCAACCAATCATTACAAACCATTTAATATTCAATTCAATCCAGTTAATATTCAATTAAAGCTGAATCCCATTCATTACCCAAATAATTTTATTTGCTTATTATCATTAAAAAGTTAAAGGCGTGAAAATAATAGAGGGAATATTTCCATGTCCGAGGAACAAGAAGAAATCACAAAAAGATCCGAGCAAATGGTGGAACTATTCAAACAACTGAAAGGGAAAAGCTTCCAAGAATTCCCCGCCCCACCATTAACAAAGTGGTTAAACGGAACCGTTATAGACGTCAAACGCGGAGAAATTGAACTAGAATTCACGGTTCGCCCCGAAATGGCAAACCCCACCGGGCTCCTACATGGAGGAATGCAGTGCGCCCTAATGGACGACACCATTGGAATAACGAGTGCAACTCTGGGATACGAAGGGTTTTTGATAAGCATCGATTTTCACGTAGACTATCTGGGAAAGGTAAAAGTGGGAGAGAAGATTCGCGTTAAGGGAAAAATTGTACGCGAAGGCCGGAAAATCGTACACGCAATGGCTGAAATACAGGATATGGAAGGAAAACTAATTGCCACCGGCAGCTCAAACTTATCAAAGACCAGTTTCAAACCGGATTATGTGAAAGATTTAGAAGGAGAATAAGATTTTTTGCTAAAATAATAAAAAAGATAGGGAAATTCTCCCAATAAAATATCACATTTTCTAGAAGAGGGTTAAGCAGAACCAGCTTTCAGAATTTTCTTTCCTTCTTCGAGACCGAGCCTGAACTGTTCAATGCTCTTCTCCGGGTTCCACATCTGTTCCCGGATAATCCGTTCAACGGTCTCCAACTTCACCGGAATCTTTCCCGTAGCCATAGCCATTCCTAGAAAAATCATGTTGACCCCGGAGTAGTCCCCGTATTTCTCCTCAGACAATTTGTTGGCGTTGACCAAATACACGTTCTTGTTAAACTGCTTCACGTTCTCTACAACCTTGTCAAGCGCAGGATATTCCATTTCCCCAGTTCTAACCTGAGGAGGCCAGATCTCATACTTGTTCAAAATAATTATGCCGTCCTCGGAAACATACTTAATATTTCTGAGAGTCTCCGACATTTCCATGCTCAAATAGAGGTCAGCCTGACGAGCCGGAATGAGAGACGAGTGAATGGATCTCCGCTCATCAAACTTTTCACCCTTCTCAAAAACCGCAAATCTCACATGACTATCCACAGAACCCTCACGCTGAGAAGCACCCCTAGACTCCGTACCAGTAACAACCATACCCTCCTCGAGACCAGCCTGCTTCAAAAGCTGACCCAAAGTCATCGTGCCCTGCCCTCCGATCCCACAGATGTATACGTTGATTTTCTTCATTTCTTGCCTTCCTCCAGTATTGTTGTGCCTGGCCAAACCTTGGTTACGCTGATTGCGCAGCCTTTGCAGAGTTGCTTGCACACCATGCATTCCACGCAGCGGGACAATTCTATTTGTGAAACTTTCTCGCCTTCAAATTCTGTAACTGTCATTGCGGGACAACCGAACTCCTTGATGCACTCCTCGCAGAAGATGCAGGCATCCTCGTTGACGTCAATGTATAGTCTGACACCTTTCTCCTTGCGAGCCTCCATGGTCGATCTGGCACGTCTTCTAGTTTCTAGGATGCATTCCTGCTGGGATATAACCACTCGCACGCCGGTCTTCTTCATGGCTTCCTCGAAAATTGCAATCGTGTTCTTTACGTTAAACGGATCAGCGATACGAACGTAGTCCACACCGAGAGCCGATACGATGTCCCTAATGTTCACGGACTTGGCTTTTTTTCCCGACCAGTCAACACCCGATGCCGGGGTAGGCTGGTGGCCGGTCATGGCTGTCCAGCGATTATCCATAATGACCAGAAGAAGATCTGCGTCATTCCAAACCGCGTTCAAAAGCCCTGGAACACCTGTATGTAGAAACGTTGAATCACCGATAAAAGCAACCATTTTCTGATTCTTAGTCTTGTAGCTCATACCCGATGCGATGCTCTCACCAGCAGACATGCAGGTCATTAAATCACCCATGTTAAAGGGTGCAAGTGCTCCCATGGCGTAACAACCTATGTCGTTTGCCCACACCACATCGTAGTTCTTGCCTTCCACGGCTTTTTTGATTGCGTAGTATGTGGCTCTGTGGGGGCAGCCGGGGCACATGTTTGGTGTCCTCATGGGCAGTATTAATGCTGCTCCGAGCACCTTCATGTCTAGGTCGCTGGTGTCTATGGGTGGGGTTTTGTTGAATACTTGGGCGTAAGCCTTGATTGCTATGTCGGTGTTCAGTTCTCCTGCCGATGGGAAGAGGTCCTTTCCTCTTATGGGGATTTCGAGGCCCTGGTCGTAGGCTATTTTTTTAACTTCTCCCTCCAAGAAGGGGTCTAGTTCCTCCATTATGATTAGTTGCTCTAATTTAGAGGCAAAGTCCGTGATTTGTTTGGGTGAGAGCGGATACACCAGCCCGAGTTTCAGAATTGGTACATTATAGATTCCAAGAATGTCTAAGGCTTCCAGCGTATAGTCATAAGACATTCCTGAGGTTATTATTCCTGTTTTAGAATCGCCGGGCAGTATTCTATTCAGTTTTGTGACGGGAGCATATTCCTGTATAATTTTGTTCTGATTACTGAGTAGTTTCTGATGGTTCATTACCGTCAGCGCTTGGGCGTTGTAGTATTTTCCCCAGTTTTTCTTGAAGTATCCCTCCTTTGGCGGGTCCTTGAGTTCTCCCAGTTCCACGACTCCTACTGCGTGACAAGCCCGAGCGGTGCTGTTCACAATTACTGGCACATCATACTTCTCAGATATGTTAAACGCTTCGACCAGAAAATCCTTGCTCTCCTGTGTACTTGAGGGTTCCACAACCGGAATGCGGGCGTGCAGTCCATAGTATCGGTTGTCCTGTTCATTCGTGCTGGATAATGCACTGGGATCTCCACCGTTAATTATAACGAGTCCGCCGACGACGCCGCTGTATGCTAGTGTAAACAGGGGGTCGGCTGCAACATTCATTCCAACCATCTTCATGGTACATAGTGATCGGACTCCGGTCCAGCTGGCTCCGATTGCGTTTTCCAGTGCGACGTACTCGTTTGTGGAGTATTGGAATACTAGTCCTGGTATTTGTTCTGCTATGGCGGCGATGCTATCTCCGACTTCGCTTGCCGGTGTTCCCGGGTAGGTGCTTGCGAACCCTATTCCGGCTTCTAGGGCTCCTCGGGCCATGGCTTCGTTTCCGAGCATCACGACTTTTTTGCCCTTTTCTCGGCTAATTAATTCTTTAATGGTTGGCACCTCCAAGAAAAAGTAATAATCATTCTATTGAAACGTTATTCTACTCTATATAAAAATCTAACCTCAAAAGTTAAGGAATCCCACCTTACCAAAACCAATTTGGGCGATGAAGATTAAACAGTAGTAAATGTTTCGATTGGTTCTATTCGTTAAGCGAAATTTAACTCTGCTCTTCATCGAACCATATTTGGATTTTAGTCTCAATTTTTTTAAGAAAATTTTTATGGTTCAAAAATAAGGTATTGCTAGAGGTATTGTGGGAGATGAAAATAACAAAGGGTTGGGATTATGCTAGCGGGGAATACGTAACAAGGATTGTTGAGGGGAAGAGAAGCTGCACAGTTAGAGTTGGTAGCGTGCTAGATGTGGATTATGCTAATGATGACTCACTGGAGTTGGATTACTCCATTGATGACCTGGTAATAAAAATTAGTGGAGATAAAGAACTAGCTGTCCGAGCCGCTGGGGCAGAAGGGCTGAAAGCCTATTTGAATGAGTATCTAAGTATGAAAAGATAAGAATGGTTTGTGTGGTTTTACGCTTCTTAGGATTTGGGTTGGGTTTGTCTTTTTAGTGTGTTATGTTCTAATTTTGCCATTTTTGTGGTTTTTCTGGCTCTTTCTTTTCGATTTTAACTATTTCTTTTTTGGGTTTTTTATAATCGGTGCTGATTTCGTACCGCTCTGGATAATATCCTTTTTCCAAGGTTTTTTGGGTTTCTCTGTCCGTTGAGATTGTGTTCCATAGTATGGTGTCTATCGTGACTACCTGTTTGTGTTTTGTGCATTTTAGTATTAGCTGGGTTTTCTTTTTTCCCACCTTTACCTTGTGTTCTTCAAGGGGCATGCCGCATTTACATTTGTATATGCTGTCTCTCAGGTGGCCGATCCACTTGTGCTCGTTTTCCATTGGTAGTTTGAGGTCGAAGTCGTGTCCCTTGAGGCATCTCCCAATGATTATGGCGTTGTTTTTTACCACCCTTGCTGATTTCGTTATTCTCGGATTTCTACATTTTATACACGTGAAGACATCTGCATATTCATCAGCCATACTTTCCATCTCACTCACATTATTTTTTAGGAATTTTATAATAAAACCATTGTTTTTGAGATATTTAAGGATTAAGATATAGGCTATCAGGCTACTTAAACTCGCAGTTTAATTACCTTTTCTATACTTTAAATCGGGAGTACAAGTAATAAAAGCTGCATAACAACCAAAAAACCTCACAGTAGCAATCCCCACCACTTGTCAGCATACCACAAACCCAACTCTAATAACCCTGACGCTAGATATTTACCTAACTTATAAAAATTAAAATAACAATAATAATCAAGAATTTGATAATACTCCTCATCCTTCTTCCCATTAACATGTACATATATCCAATTATTCATCGACCATTTTTTCAATCCTAATCTGGTGGACCGAAAACAGGATAAAAGTCTTTCATACACCAAAAAAATCAGAAAGCCGAAACAGAATCGAAACCCACACACAGACAGTATAATTTTTCTAATGCTGCTTTCAATACCAATATTTAAAATAAAATAAAAAAAGGAGCGTAGAGCAAGGCTCCCGAACAATCGGTCAAGGAGTCTTCTAGCCCCTATTTTAAGCTTTCATTCTTCGGAAGTAGTAGACCAAACCAGCAACAATCGCCACACCCACAACAGCAATGCCCACAGCAACGTAAACCATAGGACTAACACCGCCCTGCGTTCCAGCCAACAGCAGCACAGGAAGTATCAAAGACGACCCAGCCGCCTTCGGGAACTGGAATGTCTCTACATGCGACGAGGACATATCCACTGTTCTCGTAATGTTTGAACCGGAATACTGTACAGTGACAGTGATAGTGTTATTAGTCGTCGTACCGTCTGTCATGAGAGTTTGATAGGGGACATCGATCCAAGAGGTGAGACCGTTCGAGCCCGTTGTAGTAGTGTATATAACCGTTCCATTGCTCAGAACCTCAACATCCGCGCCAGACAGCGGGGAACCTGAAGTATCCGTAACATTCACACACAGATAGTAAGCCACCACACAACCCGTAAAATCATTGATGCCAGTACAAGTAGACCAGTCGTATCCTCCATTTGTATTGTTTAAAGCAGTATTACCTGTGATATTGTTACCAGTAGAATTCCCACTCAAATAGAAACCATAGCCGTTGTTGTTGCTTGCACTGTTACCCGTAAGATTGTTGTTCGAGCTGTTGTACACGTGAAAGCCGTATAGAGTGTTGTAGTCTGCATTGTTATCCGTAAGGGTGTTGTACCAGCTGGGGTCTATGTAGAAGCCGCCGTAGCCGTTGTAGTTTGCGGTGTTACCAGTAAGATTATTGTTTGAGCTGGAGAACAGGGCAAAACCATATTGAGTGTTGTTGTTTGCAGTGTTACCCGTAAGATTATTGTAAGAGCTGAAGTTTAGGGCGAAGCCACATAGAGTGTTGTAGTTTGCGGTATTACCCAAAAGAGTATTGTTTGAGGTGGAGTCTAGGGCAAAGCCGTATTCAGTGTTGTAGTTTGCGGTGTTAATCCTAAAAGTATTATTGTTTGAGGTGGAGTCTAGGGCAAAGCCGTATTCAGTGTTGTTGTTTGCGTTGTTAGCATAAAGAATATTGTTGTTTGAGCTGAAGTCTAGGACGAAGCCGTATATAGTGTTGTGGCTGGCGGTGTTACCAGTAAGATTATTCTTGGAGCTGGAGTATAGGTAGAAGCCGACTTGCCACCCGGTGACTGTGACGTTGTAGATGGTTACGTTGCTTCTGCCGTTTAAGTTGAAGCCGTACCCGGATCCGGAGCCCAGTACGATGGATCCGTTTCCGTCTATCACTATGTTGTCCACAGTTACAACTATCGTTTCAGTGTAGACGCTTCCGTTCATTAGTAGTTATCTGAGATGACATACTTTGGTAGAATGATGATGTCGTTAGGGTTTTGGAAGACACCCTGCAGGTACAAGTTGATGAGCGGATACGCGTTCTGGTTTTGGCTCTGCGCCTGATTCTGGATTGTGGTAACCGCGAGGACTGTGGTTGTGAGGAGAACCGCTGATAAGACTATCGTTATCATTAAGGCTTTCTTATTTCTCCTGATGTTGTTTCTCATAATTCTCCCTTATATTTTATTTTTTTATGGTTGTTTGTGTTTTTTAGTAGAAGCAATCAAGTTTCTACAAAGGGCAAGGCTCCGCGTTTATTTTAGTTTTGGAGGCCTTGTTTCCCTTTTCTACTTCTTATCTGTGAACCGCAAAAGGGGGGAATTGCCTGTTTCAGTTTATTTCTCTTCTTCTCTTTTCTCTTCTCCCGCTTCGTTAGTATCGGTAACGGTTGTTATTTAGCTATTCAGCGCCCTTTTTTTGGAATGGTTTTTTTAAATAGTTT
>DXJA01000095.1 GCA_019056875.1 Candidatus Jordarchaeum madagascarense | reverse complement strand
GCAAAGAAATATAAAAATCAGAGTATTATAAAAAATAGACCTATTGCCTGATGCAACTATTAAAGACGTATTAACAAAAATCGAGGCTACCGGAGTAAAAGTGGATATTATCCTTCGCAATGCCAAAACCTATCAGGGAACCGTGGAAAGCGTTGGACACCACAACGTACGCTTAAAACAAACAGGCAGCAGATCATTCTATGACGCATTCATCAAAATCGAGGACATATCCGCGGTAGAAGTGCAAGTTCAAAACTTATAATCAAAAAAATTTATTCACCCCTCCGCTTCTTTTTATTGGATTGCTTTTATATTCCATTTTTTAATCACTATGCTCCTATGTAGGATAACTTATCCTATATATTTGAAAAATATAACATTCTTTTACAAGTTCTACAAAAAATTAATTAGTATAATCCTAAATATAGTATAAAAAGGGATTAAAAAATTAGTTTTGTGGAGGAAAATGATTTGGCTAAAAATTTAGTGGATTTAATTGTAAGTCTCGATGAGAAGGAAGCTGTGGAACTGGTGCAGAAAAAGGTTGAATCAGGAGAAGACCCTTTGAAAATTTTAGACCAGGTAAGAACTGCCATGGCAAAGGTAGGCGAAAAATTTGAGAACAAGGAATTCTTCCTACCGGATTTAATCATGTCTGGGGAGATCTTGAGACAGATAACCGATATTTTGAAACCGAAACTTAAAGCTGGCGTTGAAGTCAAACATTTAGGGAAGATTGTTCTGGGAACCGTGGCTGGAGACATACACGACATAGGCAAGGACATCGTAAAATTCATGCTGGACACAAACGGCTTCGAAGTCCATGACCTGGGTGTGGATGTGCCCAAAGAAAAATTCGTGGAAAAAATCAAGGAAACAAAACCGCAAATCGTGGCTCTAAGCGGATTCCTAACTCTGGCTTATGACTCGATGAAAGCAACTATTGAAGAAATCGAAAAAGCGGGACTGAGGGGCAAAGTGAAGATAATTATAGGCGGAGGCCAGATGGACGAGACCATAAGAAAATACGTGAAAGCCGACGCCTACGGAAAAGACGCTGTCGAGGCTGTGGCAATAGCCAAAAAATGGGTAAGCGCCAAGTAAGAATCTTCAGCAAACAATGAGAAGGAGGTAATAAAAATGGAAAAGAAATGGGAAGATTTATCACTGGATGAAAAGCAGGAGGAGATGTTTAGGGGGTGGCTTTCGCCACAGGGCGTAAAGTTTGCCAGTCCCCAAGCCGAAAAGTCGTACAAGGAAAGAGTAACAAGGATAAAAGATGCTATTCAATTAAAGAAAGTGCCTGATAGGGTGCCGGTCGTTCTAGCCGTTGGGTTTTTCCCCGCTTTTTATAGTGGACTTACCCCTAGAGAAGTAATGTATGATTACGACAAACTATACATGGCATGGAAAAAATATGTCTTAGACTTTGAGCCGGATGCGCATATTGGCTGCTTCGTGCCTGGCCCGGGAAGGCTCTTTGATATTCTGGACTACAAGTTATATGCATGGCCTGGCCATGGTACCGCTCCTAGTACTTCATACCAGTGCCTTGAGGGAGAATACGTTAAGGCGGATGAATATGATGATTTGATTCACGATCCTTCTGGTTTCTTTAGGAGTGTCTACTTACCGCGCATATTTGGAGCGTTAGAGCCCTTTAAGCAGTTTACTCCTCTGACCGATATACTCGAAATTGTATTTGTCGGCGGTAATATTCTACCATATGGTCTGCCTGACGTTCAAGCTGCAGTTGGGACTCTTTTACAGGCAGGAAGTGAAGCTCTGAAATGGGGAGGTGTTCTTGGTGCTTTCGATAAGGAGATGATGGAAGCAGGATTTCCAAACTTTTTCGGCGGAGCTACCAAAGCACCTTTTGACACCATTGGCGACACCCTTAGAGGAACTAGAGGCATAATGCTGGATATTTACCGGCAACCCGATAAGCTTCTTGAAGCCCTTGAAGCAGTGACACCTTTAATGATTAAGATGGGGGTATCCTCGTCAAAAAGGAGCGGAAATCCTATAGTGTTTATCCCCCTACACAAAGGTGCTGATGGCTTCCTCTCCGATGAGCAGTATAAGACCTTCTACTGGCCTACCTTTAGAAAGGTGCTTATGGGTTTAATTAATGAGGGATGCGTACCATTTTCTTATGTCGAAGGGGGCTATAACTCGCGTCTGGAAATTATTAAGGATTTACCTAAAGGTAAGGCTATGTGGGCGTTTGACTTGACTGATATGACTAAAGCGAAGGAAATCTTAGGTGGTTCTGCGTGCATAGGGGGCAATATGCCTATCGCTTTATTGAGTATAGGTACACCTCAGGAAGTGAAAGATTACGCTAAAAAACTCATAGATACTGTTGGCAAAGACGGTGGTTACATGATGATCAATGGGGCTGTAATTGATGAGGCAAAGCCGGAAAATATCAAGGCTATGATTGACTTCACCAAGGAATACGGCGTATACAGAAAATAAACAATATTTGAAGTTAAATTTTGTTACCAAAGAATCCCCTTTTTTATTCACAGCTGTATCTGACTCAAGCGACCTCCACTTTCTCTTTTTTTCGGTTTTAAGAAATCCTCATCTAATGGGTGATCTGTTAATTAATAATCAACAAACAATTAACCATAAATCTATATATAAAAACCCTCAAAACAACTCTAAAACGACAAAAAGAGAGAGAAAAGAGAAAATACAGTTCATTTGAAACCCAAAAATACATAAAATAGAAGCTCCAGTTGATGATGAAAGGTATAGACTTGAAAAATATAGCATCGTATTAAAAAATTGTTAAAAAATCAATGTGCGGAGGAGAATGTTTTGACTAAAAACTTTATGAAAGTAACTATTGAAGAAATCAAAGAGGCAGACCTGCGGGATAAGGTAAAGATTATGATTGGTGAGGATCAGATGGACGAGACCATAAGGGAGCACGTGGGTGCTGACGCCCACGGAAAAGATGCCGTTGAGGCTGTAGCAATAGCCAAAAAATGGGTGGGTGCATAAAAATGTCGAAATTGAGATCACCAGAAGAATTGTTCAAGGAGAGAGAGCAAAGGTGGAACGACGCCGTAGCCCTAAAGGAGCCAGACAGAGTTCCTCTAGCACCTTTTACACATTTTTGGCCTACTCGTTACAAGGGTATGAGTAATAAGGAAGCTATGTTTGACCACGCTAGAACCGCAGCTGCTTACAAGGAAACGGTTCTGGAATTCGAGTGGGATATGACTCCCTCCATGCTGGTTGTTTTTTCGGGACCCGTGTTAAAGGCAATGAAGGCTAAAATACTTAAGGCGCCCGGAATAAATCTTCCAGATAATCTACCCTTTCAGTATGTTGAAGGGGAATACATGAAGGCGGAAGAATACAAGGAACTCTTCACTAATTCCTTCGAGTATATAATCAAAAAGTGGCTCCCGCGTGCCTTCGGAATCTTCGAAGCTTTTCAGACCCTCCCCGAAGTCAATTCATTTATAGGCTATAATACCATGTTAACTGTCCCGGTGCTGATGGCTCAACCACCATTTGTGCAGTTTATGGAGGATATGAAAACAGCGAGCCAAGCTACAATGCAATGGTTGGGTGTCAGTTTTGGCTATGAAGCAGAGATGAAAAATATGGGTTATCCTGGGCAGCTTGGTTCTATTGCTCAAGCTCCTTTCGACATAGTTTCGGATTTCTTGAGAGGGATGCGCGGCACGATGCTCGACATGTACAGAAATCCGGAAGAGCTAAAGCACCTAATAGACTTATTGGAACCCTACCAAACACAGATCGCGATAGATCAGTTTCGATTGACCAACAATCCCCGAGTATTCATTCCACTTCATCGTGGCGCTGCGGGATTCATGTCCAATAAACAGTTTGAAGAATTCTACTGGCCCAGCCTCAAAAAGGTAATGCTCGATCTAGTTAAAGAGGGACTGCAACCCATGCCCTTCTACGAGGGAGACTATGAACCCCGCCTAGAATACTTGAAGGAGCTGCCCAAGGGAAAAACTATAGCTTGGCTGGATAGAACCGACATTTTCAAGGCCAAGGAGATAATCGGAGACAGAGTCTGCCTTAAAGGAAACATACCCGCATCACTGTTCGTTGCCGGAACTCCAGCACAGATGGAGGAATACTGCAAAAAACTTATTGACACCGTGGGAAAAGGCGGAGGATTCATAATGGAAGGAGCCGTATCCGGCATACCTGATGAAGCCAAAACCGAAAACGTCAGGGCAATGACTGAAACCACATTTAAGTACGGCGTATATAGGAAATAAACTATCTCCCTTTTTTTAATTTAGAGAAGCGTATGTGTTACTAGCATTTGCTCTGTACAGGAAATCGAAAGAAGTGGAGGAATATTGTAAGAAGCTAATCGATACAGTTGGTGAGGGTGGCGGTTTCATAATGTACGGGGCTGTAAATGGGATACCAGATGAGGTTAAACCGGAAAACGTGAAAGCCATGACTGAACTAACCGAGACTATACGTATTCGAAAGATAAACAAATAACTCCAAACTATTACAAACTAAAAAAGAGGGAGCATCTGCTAATGTCCACAAGATTATATTTAAATATGTAAAAAAACAAATATTTTTTTCAAATCATTTTTGCCAGAATAGTACTAATGGAAGGGGAAGACAAATGGAACCTTACAGACCCAAATATAGAATTGTAATAATCGTATTCCTCATAATTTTTGCAGCGGCTTAGATAATAGTTGCGTACTGGGTTGAAACTTACATTGCTCCAAGATACTATAGCCTAAACGCATACCTTTCTGTGTTTTTGGTTTTATCGCTATTCATACAGGGAGCACAATTTCAACTTGCATTAATTAATCTGATTAACCTAATCAATAATCCATCTTACAATCTTACTTACATTCATTTGGCGGTTGTGGCCAGTCTAATCGGTTCATTAATGTGCACTATTGCCGCTGTAGGCTTGTTCTATATGAAGAAGTGGGCAGACTACCTCTGCGTGACAATTTTCTTCTTCTACGCAATCTGCCTTGAGGTAATAACTCATTTTACGTAAATATCCATACTTATGTATCTGTTGGGCTTCATAGAATAAGATTTTAAAT
>DXJA01000012.1 GCA_019056875.1 Candidatus Jordarchaeum madagascarense | reverse complement strand
TATTAGGCAGAAGCCATGGTCCTTGTTGTTGTTTGCTGTATTATTCGAAAGAGTATTGTTCAAGCTATTGTACAGGTAGAAGCCAATACTCCACCCTGTGACTATGACGTTCTTTATGGTCACGTTGAT
Organism: Candidatus Jordarchaeum madagascarense; assembly: GCA_019056875.1. GTDB lineage: Archaea > Asgardarchaeota > Jordiarchaeia > Jordiarchaeales > Jordiarchaeaceae > Jordiarchaeum > Jordiarchaeum madagascariense. The sequence goes on along the minus strand of DXJA01000012.1, from coordinate 2,392 downwards.
TCTGTCGGTTAAGTTGAAGCCGTATCCAGATCCAGAGCCTATTAGGTAGTATCCGTGTCCGTCTATCACTATGTTGTCCGCTGTCACATTTATCGATTCGGTGATGTTATCAGTAAAATCGAAGTTAGCCTCGATGTCCATCTTTGGTTGAATGACATTGGTAGGGCTTGGGTAGACGCACCGCAGGTAGGCGTTGATGAATGGCATTGTGTTCTGGTTCAGGGTTTGGCTTTGGCTCTGGATTGAGGTAACCGCGAGGATTGTGGCTGTGAGTAGAACCGCTGCTAAAACTACTGCTATCCTTAGGGCTTTATTGTTTCTCCTGATGCTTTTCATAATTCTCCCTCAATTTTATTTTTGTATGCGTATTTTTTTTGGGTAGAAACTTTAGTTTCTACAAAGGGCAAACCTCACTTTTAGTTTAGTTTGGGAGTCCTTGTTTCCCTTCTTACCTTAATTATTCGGATGCTCAAAATGGATGGAGAAGGTGGGTAGATGGCTATTTGTTCGCATTTTCTGCTGCTTCGTCCCCTTTTTAGTAGTGTGGGATTTTTGTGTTTTACACGTTTTTGTATAATTGGGTATTTATACTTTTTGGTGACTTTTCTTATGGCGCTAACCCAATGGACAATAAATGGAATCCCTCCAAAAAATGAGCATCATCAGACATATTTAGTTTAAAGTCCAATCCAGAACCCTCTATTTTCTTTTTATTTTTGAATTCTACGCTTTTTCAAGGTTATAAATAGTATAAAAGTTTCAGATAACATTTACTAATTGATACTCATTATAGAAATAGGCATTATAATGTCAAAATTTTTTTAAGGTAACAATGTTTCCTATTAACTTGGTGGATGTGAATGTTTGGGGATCTCCTGAATATTAGTGATGTTCTTTCTTTGAAAATTGTGGCTCAGGGGTCCCGTAAGTGTGTTCGACTTTTTCTCAATGATAACTCAAACATTAGTTCAGGAAATGTTCGGTTGGAGAGAGGTGGCTGGATTCAATGGATAAAGACATTATTACGGTTTATCTAATACTCAAGTCGAAAGGGGAGCTTGGTTGGAGGGAGCTACTCGAAGAATCAGGGCTTGATTGTGAAAGACTTCTGCGCATACTTTTGTTACTTCAAGCGAAGCAGCGTGTTGAAAAAGTGGGTGAAAAGTACGTATATTTGGGCAACAGTAGGATTTCGACAAGGGATCATAATGGCGTTTTGGAGTGTACTGATTACCGTTACGAGCGGTTTAAAACTGAACCAAACATGGAGGATAATTATCGAAGTTTAAGTGATGTATTGGAATTAAAAATTAAAAAGTCGATACCCTTTGAGGCCGATTTTAATGGAAAAACCTTGAAAATGAATTTTGATATTGATTTGGATGAGGGGTACGGGAAATTCGAATTAATTTTTGGTAAAGAATCTGTAGTTAATCTTCCTCACTATATTGACTCTGATTCTCTAGTGGTCGATGTGTATGAATTGTTTCATTTTTACAAAAAAAAGGCTGAGAGGGAAGGGATAGATTTTCTAATATCAAAGGCCTATGGTTTGTTTCACAAAATCGCAAACTGTGACCTCTATGAAGAAGAGTGCAAATTGTGCCTTTCCAATATTGCCAACCAGTTGGAGTTTGACGCTGCATTAACCTGCATTCAGATTTGTCAATTAATCACCGAAACTCTGGGCATTGAAAGTGTAACAATGACTATTGACACTATAACCAGATCCTGTCAATGTTCAAGTAAGGAAATTGAAAAATTGAAAAAATTAGAGTTTTTAAAGAAGAATGAAGTTTCTGTAGCCTACACTTTTCCGATATCACCCTTCGAAATTGGAACACTTGTAATGGGGAAGTGCGGAGTTCCCCTTTGTTTACTAAATAGTTTAAATTTATTCGCTAGAATCCCAGTCAAAGAAACCAAGAACTCTATTGAAATCGATTTCTCACATGTAGTTGAAAAATATGTAGAAACTGCAAAAAATAATAATGGGGCCACAGATTTAGATTTGGATAAGCTATCCCAACTATTCTTTTCGATGTTTAATGAGGAAAAAAATACTCTTGAACTTGAGGAACTACTAAACCAGCTCAAAACCCGCGAAGAAATGGATCTACTAAACACCCTGTATCTTGTGAGTTCCCTCACCATGGAAAATCAAACAAAAGACGTTTTGGCAAAAATCCGCTGCAGACTCTGAAAAGAGCATTAAAAACACCACAAGTTGAAATACACTTTCCTCGCTTACTTCACGAATCAATTTTCACAAGCAAAGCCTCTTCAGACTACAAAGAGAACTCAATGGTAAAACACATTATCCAACTTTTATCTCTAAACCTGCTAAATTTTAGCTATCATTATTTTTTTTTAAAAAAAAATAAAAAATAAT
>DXJA01000094.1 GCA_019056875.1 Candidatus Jordarchaeum madagascarense | reverse complement strand
TCATTCTTAAAAATCTTTATATTATTAACCTACATTCTCAAGCCACATTAAAAGGGCTACTTTTTTCTAATATTGTTCTTTTAGATAGGGTATAACTTCTGTTGAGAGAATATTATACACGTGTTCGTATGTGTAGGGCTCTGGATTCTTTGGGTCTTTTGCCACGTCGTTGTCCACCATAAGCACTATGTGCTGGGCTCCGTTCTTTATCAGCCTCTCTAATTTTTTGATGATCTCTTCCTTTGAGCCCATTAGGGTGGCTTCTCTGACAAACTCGTTAGGAACATCCTTCACAATCTCTCCAACTATTCCCAAGTCCAATTGGTCTACACTGGAAAAGCTGAGCAGGCTCAGTGTCTCGGGTTCGAATCCCAGCTTTTTGTAGAGCTCTCTTTTCTCATCTTTCCAGTAACCCAATGGTTTCAGTTCCTTCGCGAACTGGATGGGCATGCTCAGTTTCTTAAGTTCAAGGTACAGTTGCAGTTCCGCCTCATCCTCATGTATGAAGACCCAGTTCCAGTATCCGAAAGAGAAATCCTCTATGTTCCTGTTACTCTTCCTCAAACTGTCCTTAATTTCCTCCAGTCCCATTTTGTACGTTTCTGCACCAAAGGGAATGGGAAGCCAACCATCCGCAATTGCTCCGGCTAATTTTCTTGTTTTGGGACCATTAGCCGCCATCCAGATAGGGATTTGTTTTTGGATCGGTGAGGGCTCCAGTATTGCCTCTCTCAGTTCGAAAAATTCACCCCTATGGGTTACCTTTTCTCCTCCCGAGGCCCACAGTTTTCTTAGAACCTCTATGAACTCCACCATTTTCGATATCGGCTTTTTCTTATAGTTGAAGCCGTAGCCCTCGAGGTTGAAGGCTTCACCCGCCCCTATTCCAAAGATGAATCTTCCATTGGAGACGTGGTCCACGGTCATAGCCATTTGGGCGTGTATGGCGGGATGATAACGGTGAGGATCGGTGACAGCGGTTCCCAGTAGAGGTTTCTTCTTCAGCTCGGCGAATATGCTAAAAAGAAGCCAGACGTTATAATTCTTTAAAGGACTTATTGGGGGTAGTCCTCCCAGATGGTCACCTAGCCAGATGGAATCCCAGACATTTTCATCGACTGTTTTTACAAAGTTGATGTATCTCTCCCAGGTATCAGCCTCGTAAGCCTCTAAACTCAAATCTATCCCAAATTTAATCCCATTACTCATTTTAAAAACCTCCACTAATAAAAAACACAGACGCAATAATTTACATTCGTAAATAGCATTTTTTCAATTATTAACATAGTCTTTTCATGTCACTATAAGCCCAAGGAAGTTGATAAATTATAAAGGTCAAAAAGAGTTATTACACTCAGCAGACTATGAATTACCGATAAATCTGAGGTGATAATTTTGGTTACTGATGATGAAATTGAGAAAATCAGAAAAATGACTAAAGAAGAAAAGATGGAGTATCTCGAAAATAGAATAGACGCCATACTCTCAGAAATGCCTCAGGAAGAAAAGAATGCGATGCTTTCAGCTGGCCCGCAGATGATAGAGAATTTACTCAGCAGTAATGGCATGGAAGCCATGGGAAAAATGGTGGAGAAAATGTTCTCTTCCTTCTCAGAAGAGGATATAAAGGACGTACAAAAAATGAGGGAAGAATCAATGACTGAAGAAGGATCACCGGATATTGAAAAGATGATGGGAGCGGGAATGGGACTGATTGGAAAGATAATGGAGCAGATGATGACCGATGAAGGACTTGACCTCATGCGGCAAATGATGGAAGCAATGGGTGACCCCGAAAAAACGCAATTGTTTACAAGCATGTCGCAGGAGTCCAGCGAAAAATTGGCGGAGATTAGAGAGCTCAGCATAGAGATAATGAGCGAAATGAGCCCAGAAGATATGACAGAACTCATACAGAGAATACAGGCAGTCTACGATAAACACATGGAAAAATAGCAAGCAACTATAAAGAAATAACAAAATCATTGAATAGATTTTTGTATCTTAAGAACCAACAAATAAAGAATTTCTAGGAGAGAGGTGAATATATTGAGTATAAATCCGAGAGCCACTCTTATTGGAGGTATTTTTGCAATCATTTCCATGATCGTGGGTACTATTTGTACTCTCGGAGCACTGGTTCAATACACCATGTTTCCTTTAAGAGGATTGCCTGTTTCTTTCCTTCCTTATCCCCTACCAATTATTAATACTGGATTCTCCATTTGGTATCAGGCCATAAGTGAGCTGGGTATTGGGCCCTCCGCTTTCTTGTTTAACGTAGGTTTAATGATTTTAGGCTTTCTAATACTACCGATATTCCCTGCTTTGTTAGGGCCCTTGAGAAATTCTATTATCGCTAAGATTGGAACCGTATCAGGCATAGTTACTTGTATCGGCATTATCGGTGTTGGGCTTGCCCCTATGGCCATATCTCCATTACACGGTACTTTTGGCACGGTCTTCTTCATATCAGTAGGGATTACCGTTTTCCTACTGAGTTATGCAATGGTTCAGGGTGAGTTTTTCTCAAAAGCGATTGCAGTATACGGATTTTCCTTCGTTGCGGTGGATTTGATTTTCATGATTGTGTCGAACTCGATCTGGGAGTGGACAGTCTTCTTTGTATTAATAACCTGGATTCTATTTGTGGGAATACAGATGCTTCTGAAACGTAACGTAACAAAGGTTTAACACGAAGCAATATACTATGGAATACTTCATTATTGAGATAAAAAATAGAAAAAAATTGGGAATGTTAGTGAATAACTAAGTACTTGGTTCTATTTATATGAGGTTTATTTTACTTCTAGTTTGTTTGAAAGGTAGGTGCGCAGGAGGCTTACTTGGTCTTCAAAATCCTTTATTTTCTTTATCGGTTTTTCATACAAATAGTATTCTTTTTGTGTTGTTTTGTCGGTTTTCCTCTTCATGTCCTTGCCAAATTTTTCTTTAGCAATTATTTTTACTTTATTTTTCCTGAGTTCAACCTTTTCGATCCCAGTGTAAGGAATAGCATAGTTGAATGCCTCAGCGGCAAGGATTTCTTGCGGGGTCGATTCAAGAAACTTTTGCCCCTTCTTTTTTGATGCACCTTTGTCACGTGATCGCCCAATCAAGCTGCCAGTAACACCGCCGAGTGCCGCACCCGCTATTTGTCCAGCCTGTCCTCCAATTTTTGCTACAATCACCTTTTCCTTGGTGAAGAATATCATTTTCTTATAATCCGATGTAGGATAGCCGGTTAGAATCGAATCACTCATAGTATCCCGCCTCTCATTTAATAATTCCTTTTTCCAATAGCATTTATGCTATTGATTTTATTTTTATCTTTGTCATTATATTAATATTTTGTTTTTTTTAGAAATCTAGGCGACTATTTACTTTTTTTAAAAGTATTCCTGTTTCAC
>DXJA01000093.1 GCA_019056875.1 Candidatus Jordarchaeum madagascarense | reverse complement strand
ACCTGCTTTTTGCGAGCATCAATAGCCTCTTTAGTTAAATGCTGATCTTTGTTGGCATCCCCCTGTTGACTTCCGGGAGCAATTTCGCCGATATTTTGATATCGACCGTCTCTCTGGTACTTCCTCAGCAACCAGTAATCCAACCACTCCTGATGTATCCAATACATGCCCGATTGAGGCTGCCGGGAAAGCGCATCCGGGTCCCGGTGAATCTTCCAAGGTTCTACCAAAATGTAGCGTAAACCCTGGCCTGGTCGCCAAACCGGTATCATTTCCATAGACTGCCCAACGGCAAACCCCATGCCGGCACTGTCGGTAAATTGGATCGGGAAATCAGCAAAATTAAACCCCAACATAAGGCCCATCATTTGCTGCCAAAATTCCGCTGCTTCGGGATCTTGCTCATTTTTGACGCTCAGGAATTGAATTAACCCTTCCTCTTTCAGACTAGCTGTGAATTCCTCCAAGGATTCATCCGCCAACGCAACTAAAATATCTGGATTCGACACAATTGGACAAATTATTTCTTCGTCAGAAATCACGATATCAGAAATGGTGGAGCCCCCTCTCATTCTCGACCCGTAGCTTTGAATATTAGTGGCGTTTTTCACCTCATAAATCACCGCCGCTCGTGAAATCACCAAGCCTAGAAACACGATCCCCTGTCCGCCTTTCCCAACAAACTGTAGTTCCAAGGTCGCCAAACTTTAATCCTCCCTCTCATTCTCTAAAGGACAGTTCAAGCCAGTCCAGATGGGGCTTCTTCAATTTAATGGTTCCCCTCTGCACACCTTCGATAAGCTTTCTGTACTCGTTGCTCAGCTCGGGTCTGTCCCTATCCACAAATTCGCCTATTATCAGTTTACCTGCTTTTTCCCTTTGAGGAAGATTCTTTGCCCGCTCTAACTTTAGGGTGCGCTCCTTAAACCAATCCATGAGCTGCTTGGGGTCAGGCATTTCGTTTTTTCTTCCAAACTGGGTGGGACACTGGCTGATAACTTCTATATAGAAGAATCCCCGCTTCTGTATGCCCTTGATTATAGAATCTATTATTTTTTGAGGCTGAACAGTGCTCCACCGAGCCACGTAACTTGCACCGGCACTAGCTACCAGTTCACAGAGATCAAAAAAGCCCTCAAAACTACCATAGGGCGACGTATACGTATACGCACCCACTGGTGTGGTGGGACTTGTCTGGCTTCCAGTCAAAGCGTAAACCAGATTGTTGACACTAATCACATTTATATCAATATTTCTTCTGGCAGCATGCACCAGATGCGAAAGCCCAATCGCCCCGCTATCACCATCACCGGTAAACACGATTAGTTCAAGGTCAGGATTGAAGAGTTTAATCCCAGTTGCAAAGGCTACTGCCCTTCCATGAGTGGTATGCAGACTGTCCGCATCAATGTATCCCGGTATTCGCCCCGAACATCCTATCCCAGAAACAAAGACAATATCATCAATGTTCATACCCAACTTGTCAATAGCTTGAAGGGCACAGTTTAATATTATTCCATTACCGCATCCCGCACAAAAAACGGTGGGCAGTCTATCCTCCCGTAAATATTTTCTTAAGGGATTAATTACAGCAATTGTTTCACTCATCTAGTTATCTCCTTCACGATTCATTCATACCAGTTTTTTAATCTCATCAAGAATTTCTTTGGGCTTAAATTGTCTAGCAACACCCATAATCGGAAGCACTTCAGCCTTACCCTTAGCCGCCTCAGCCACGCTATGAACTATTTGACCAGCATTCAGTTCAGGAACCAGTATGTAATCCACACCCTCCGCTACTTTGAGTACTTCATCGTAGGGGAAAGGCCAGACTGTGATTAACCGCAAGTAATCAACACTAATTCCTTCCTTTTTCGCCTCAACAATCGCTTTTAATGCCACTCTGGAAACACTCCCCAGAGAAACAATCGCCATCTTCGAATTATCAGTAACTTGTTTTTCTAGAAAGGTTAACTCCCGGGAGTTGTTAACTATCTTATCCCTCAAACGTTTCACTAGATCCAGATGTTTTTCCGGGTCATCAATAGGGTAACCTTTCTCATCGTGACTCAATCCGGTGAAATGGAAATGGTAGCCCCCGCCCAGTGGGGGAAGTGGTGGAGGAATCCCCCTTTCATCGGCTTTGAAGGGCAAAAATTCTTTTTTCGGAACCCTAGGATCTCTCCTTGTTACAATTTTTAATTCATCGCGTTCCGGAACCTCAACCCTCTCCCTCATGTGAGCCACTTCCTCATCAGCCAATATTATAACCGGAACCCGAAATGCCTCCGCAATGTTGAAAGCTCTGATTGTTAAGTCAAACATCTCCTGAGGAGAAGAGGGGGCAAGTGCTACAATCATGCCATCTCCGTGTTTACCCCAGAGAGCCTGCATAACATCCCCCTGAGAAACACGAGTAGGCAGCCCCGTGCTGGGACCGGCACGTTGACAATCCACGATAACACAGGGAATCTCACACATGACCGCCAATCCCAAATTCTCCTGCATCAGAGAAAATCCAGGCCCACTTGTAGCAGTCATACCCTTGGCCCCAGCCAAAACAGCACCAATCACCGCCGCAATAGAAGAAATCTCGTCCTCACACTGAAGAAAACCACCACCCACCTCAGGCATCCTACGAGCCATAACCTCCATAATCTCAGTAGCAGGAGTAATCGGGTAGCCGGCGAAAAACCGGCAACCAGCAGTAATCGCACCCTCAGCACAAGCCTCATTACCACTCATAAAATAGACTCCAGACTCCAAAACAATATCCTTCAAACCACTTCCCATAAACCACACCAATAACAAAATACCACTGAATCTAATTTAACTTTACGTAAAAACCCTATTTTAATTATGGTTTAATTATGGGAAAAATGAAAAAAGGATGAATCCAGAAAAAAATAAAAAAAAGGAAGGAATTAATGAGCTTTGCTCTTGTTCCATTATGTAGGTGGTTTTAGATATAGCCGAAGAATATGACTCCTCTGCCCGCAGCGAGTATATGTGTTGTTGTTTTTCCTCGGTGTATTGTGAGAACTATTTTTCCCAGTTCGCCCTCACCGAAAACGAGTTCGATGCTCCCTATCCTGCAGTGTTTCACAATGTTCCAGGTGGCCATCTGATCCTCTACCTGTACTCGAATCAGGTTCTCTGAGAGGAATAGTGTGGCATCACCTCTGAACCATTGCTTGCCGATTCGCAGCCCACCGTAGCCTTGGAAGGCTTCCTCTAGGACGACAGTTGTTGATTGGGGCGTTTCGTTGTTGCCTGCACCATCGACGCTGTAGTATTCTATGGTGTAGGTTCCGATCGGACCGGAAATGTTGAAGGCTCCATCATATTCGATCCAAGCACTATTGTTGATGCGGTAGTGGGTGTGCGCAACACCTGAAAAGGCGTCAACAGCATTGAGAGTGAACTCTGTTTCGGAAGTAACGTAGATGTTGCCTTCTTGGTCAACGTAGTGAGGTCCAATAACTAATTCGGTTGTTGGAGGCGTTTTATCAAGTACTGTTACTATACAGGCGTCGGTGCTCATGGCTCCATCATCATCCGTAACAGTTAAGGTAACAGTGTAAGTTCTCGGATCCGCATAAACATGTGACACTACAAGCCTGGTGTCGGTTGTTCCATCTCCGAAGTCCCAAAGAATAGTGTGAGTGTCTAACCAGCCTGGATCATAGAAATCTCCACTGAAGCTTAATGGTGTTCCTTCGTCTACTGTTTGGTCCGGTCCAGCGTCTACGATTGGTGCCACGTTTTGTACGGTTACTATCATTTGGTCTATTCCGAATACGCCGTCGATTGATACGTTAAGAGTCACGAGGTATTCTCCGTTGTCACCGTACTGGTGTGTGGGGTTGGTGCCTTGGCTGGTAGTTCCGTCGCCAAAGTCCCAGGTGAAGGTGTAGTCCTCAATATTGCCTAGGACCTGTGCCGAGCCAGAGAATTTAACAGTGTCATCCTCATTAACTGTCTGGTCTGGTCCGGCGTTCACTATGGGGGTGGCTATGTATCTAATTACTACTACGTTGTTGGTTTCGTTGGATTCCATTATGGTGTTTTCAGGGTCGACAACAATGTACAGGTATTCACTTGTAGGAGGGTTATACACCATCAGGCTGACGGTTGCGGTTTCGCCAGCTGCTATGTGTAGAATGGTGGCTCCGTCTATCATTACTCCTCCGGTGGCGGGGTCACCGTCGTAGAGTGCAATTACTATTCCGGTGGCTCCGGCTTCGCCTATGTTTTGTACTGGTATGATGACTTTTACGTAATCGGACTCGAAGGTTATTTCTGGCTCCAGTACGGTTAGGTCTGGAACTATTCTGACCACGAGTTCATCGTATTGCAGGTTGTTGGTTTCGTCGCTTTCGGGTATAAGATTTTCTCCGTCTACCACTACGAAGACTTGGTGGATGCCTTGGAGTGGCGTCCAGACAAATGAGGAAGTGTGTGTTCCGCCCATTGTGAGATCGATTGTCTCACTGTATATTTGGGTTCCATTTATGTAGGGGTTTCCATCAAAGAATTCAACCAATACGCCACTCGCGTCAGCGTGTCCAATATTTTGGATTTCAGCGGTAATTGTAACACTTTCTCCTGGCATGAGGTCTCTGTCAGAAAGACTGATTTGGGTTGCTTGGAGATCTGGAAGGATGGATATCATTGTGTATGCGATGTTGTTTTCTTCGTTCCACTCTGCTATTTTATTGGATGGGTCTATTATAACGGTGATGTTGTTGTATAATGTTGTAGCAGTCCAATCTATAGAGACTGTTGCGTAGTCGTTAGCGTCTAATAGTGAGATTGTTTGGCTGCCTATCTGAATCTCATTACAGTAGAAGTGGACAAGAATATTTTCTGCGGATGTGCCTCCTTGGTTGTGGATGGTGGCATAGATTGTTATTTGTTCACCGACTAATGGGTTGTTGTTTGAGAATGTTATATCTGTGGGAGAAACCGATAGGTCGGGTGAAATGCTGATAGTATTATACGCGATATTGTTGGTCTCGTCTAATTCGCTGATTGAATTTAGGGGGTCTATCACAACGTAGATATTATGCGTTCCGGGCTCAGCGACCCAGGTAACCGAAACACATATTTCGCAGTCGTAGGGTAGGTAGTCAATGAGTTGTGTTCCAATAAGGTATCCTCCATTGCTTGGGTCGCCATCGTAAAAGTCCACCCTAATGTCATGTACTTCAATGTCCCCTATATTGCGTATAGTTGCCGTTATGTCTATGTTTTCTCCTTCACTCGGGTAGTTGTTAGAGAATATAATTTCAGAGCTTTCAAGGGTGAGATCGGGTTCGATGGGGTGTGTAAGGTTTGACACCATTCCTTCTTTGTCCCATACTAGGAGAAGGTCGTAGCTGTGTCCTGGAATTGTGACGGCCGAAGCCATCCAGTCTGTTTCGTTGTTATTTGTTAAGGGCTTTACTTCACTCCAGACTGGGGCGGCTGTTGAAAGGTTTTTGGTGACGTAGTATATTTCTCCATCGAAGTATGTTTCTGTTGTATTAGTTTCATAGTTGAACCTTTCTGCTGGATCATCTTCTAGACCTCGCCAAATTATGACAACTGTGTTGTAAGGGTCGACATTTATAATAGGGTTATAAACTGCTGTAATGTTTTGAACTATTTCGGGGGCGCTCCAAGAACCCGTTGTCTTGTCCATGGAAGAGAAGTATAACCTATTTTCGAACTCCTCTCCTCCAACCCAGGTAACTAGTGCATTGTCATTTTTATCGTATGCAACTGAAGGATTTTGCTTAGTTTCGTTTAAATCAGTAATTAAAGATGGTGAACTCCAAGAAGTACCGTCCCAAATAGTGTATCGTAGTTCCGTGTCAAAAGAGGTGGATGAGTTGCCATCGAGGTCTCTTACCCAACATGCTATGACATTTCCTTTCGAGTCGTGTGCTAAAGAAACGCTATAGTCCAACCAAGTGTCGCTTGTAAGAGCTGTTTTTGGTGTCCAGTGAGTACCATTCCAAACCGAGAAGTATAAGTCAGTGTCATTTGTTGTATTAAAATTGCTGTCTATATCCCCAACCCAAACCGCCATAACCTTGCCGTTGGGTCCTGCAGTTAGAGCAGCTCTTGCATCTGCGAATGTGTCGTTAGTGATTAGTTGGGGTGCGCTCCATGCCGAGCCGTCCCAGAAGGAGTAGACGATTTCTAGATATTCCAATGCATTTACAGGTTCACTCGGAGGATAGGGGGTTGTATTGGTTGGGATTCTTGACCAAACCACTATTACATGGCCTTCGGAATCATATGTTAAAACTGGTTCAAAATCGTAGTGCTTGTCGTAGGAAATATATCCGGGAGTTCCCCAATCTTTGCCTTCCCAGATGGAGTAACAGATATCAGGATAAGTATTGTTGTTTTCTACTCTGTTCTGCACCCATACCATCATGGCGTTACCGAAAGCGTCTGCCGCAACTTTAGGGCTTGAGTCAGCTAAAGAAGTATCGTGGGGTAGAGACGACCATGATCCTGTAATCGTTTCAATCACATCAGAACCGAAATTCACTTTATATGTACCAGAATATGATTTTCTAACGCAGAATGGGCATACTCCTATTCTCCAGGAGAACTTGTAATCAGCTTGAATACCAGGTCTTCCTTTAATATATTTACTAATTTCCCCGTCCTCGTCTAAGCTGATGCCCGCGTATATATTTGAGGATAGACTCACCTTCAATGTTGCCTTTGCAACACCAATATCAACTTTTGTCTCTAATGAGCCACTACCACCGATGTTAAAGTCGAATGATGCGCTAGTGAATTTTAGTTCTTCATTGTCTTCCTCTAGGGTAAACGAAATAGTAATTGAGGGGGTAAATTTTATATTACTGCTAATCGACACTTTCCAAAGTTTTATTTTTCCCGATTCAGAATAACTGCCTGGGTTTATAGTTATGGAAGTGGTCATTTTATTGATAGTCAAATCTGTGTTAAGGTCTAAATCAAAGTTTATAGTGAATGAACGGGATTCTCCAAGATAATCTATTGCCGCTTTTCCTTCGCCCCAACCATAGACCTCCTCTGTTAAGTAGTAGTGTATTTTAAGTTTGAAATAAATATCTACGGAAAATTTCAAACCGCCAATTATGGGAATTCCATCAGGTACTTCTAATTTTGGAAAATCAGCGGTAGGTTCGAATATAATATCTATAACGTATTTCTGGTCATCAGGATCCCATTCGATAAGCGGTTCGAAAAATGATGTTACAATCCAATTGGCTAATCCTTGCGCTCGAATGATGATGGTTTTTGTCTCTGAAACTAAACCAGATTTATCATAGGCCTTTATATTTAACCAATTTTCTATGAGAGGTTTCACTGTAGGATCCAAAATCTCCATATTAAGGTCGCATTCCCATAAGTTTCCGGCCACTCTCGTAGCATTATATTCTACACCGTTCAGTTCAAAGACAACTCTAACAACACTTTCGACGCCCTCTCTATCACCAACTAGTACCGTGAAACCATTAATAACCTCGATTCCGACCAGAAATGTTCCCACAGAGTCGTAAGATTTCCCTGAAATGGATTCTGTTTCCCAAATTCCAAACGTAGCATTTACGCCTTGAATAACGGGTCTAGATTCTACAATAGATATCTGCGCCACATTGTTGGTTTCATCAAGTTCTTCAATAGCAAGATATGGATCCACCACGATTTTCACTCTATGGAACTGATTGAATTTCCAATATACTGAAACATTTTTAGATTCACCAGATGAGAGATCCCATATTGTTATGTAGTCTATATTTGTGCTATAACCATTTTCATCTATGTCAAAAAAGCCAACAGAAATTATTCCCAGATAGTCTGCACCCAAGTTTGTCACAGTAACAATGATACGATGCTTAGCCCAATAAAAGGTTCCCGTAACGGGATCGATAATAAGAACTTCTTCATCGAGTTCCTCAAAGTAGATATTCCCGGGAAAGATTGCGAAGTCTGATCCAAGGATAAAGGATACGGAGTCGCTGGCATTGTAACCCTGAAGGTCGAACGCCCTAACATAAAAGGTGTGAGTACCTATAGAAGGATTTGTGAAAGTGTAACTGGTATTTGTTCCTACATCTATCCAGCTACCACCATCAATCCTAACCTCGTAGTGATCGATACCACCGTCATCTTCACCGATCCAAGTGATTTCAACATCGCCTAGCGGAAGCCTAGCTCCATCACTTGGTGAGGTTACAGTAATGGTGGGTGGATATTTGTCTACTGGAAACGTTTCCACGTGCGATGTTGATATATTGACTATTCTCGGGTTATAGGAAAAGATAGCGGTGGAATTCCAAACAGTTACTGTGGTGATGTTCTCAGTCATGGTATCTATTCCTGTGCCTGTCTTGTATAGGACTACGATCCACGGAGTGACACCGTGCAGGTCAGTTCCGGGGTCTAAGCCCCCAAAATAAGGTGTAGCGTAAACCTGCAATCCATCGGTTTCAACTGCAACATCCGCCCCGGGAACAGGTAGATTCAGAGCATTTGTGACTTTTATCTGTAGGTAGTTCACCCACAAGCTACCAGTGAAATCGTTGTTGTAATTTTCAGGAGACCAGTAGTATCCCGTGGTACAGTTCAAAGCAGTGTTATTCAAAAGCTTGTTATTATAGGAGGGGTAATCGATGTCCATCGCTAGATAGAAGCCGTATTCGGAGTTTATGACGATGTTACCCGAAATATTATTGCCTCTTGAATATCTCTGCAGTATGAAGCCATAGGTGTTGGCTGTGGCTGTGTTATTGGTAAGGGTGTTGTCGTAGCTAACGTATAGGCTGAAGCCGTAAGTGTTGTTTGCGGCGATGTTACCCGAAAGAAGGTTATTATAGCTACCGGATAGATAGAATCCGTTGATGTTATTTGTAGCAACATTATCCCTGAAGATGTTGGAGTCCGAAATTTGATCTATTCTGAAGCCGTAGGTGTTGTTTGTGGCCGTGTTATTCGTATAAGTGTTGAAATCGGTGGCATAAAGATAGAATCCGACATGGTTGTTTGTGGCCGTGTTATTGGTAAATGTGTTGGACCAGCCAATATCTCTTATATAGAAGCCTTGTTCGGTGTTGTTTATGGCGATATTATCTGAAAGAGTGCTGTAGAAAACACGCTCTAAGTAGAAGCCGCGAGTGTTGTTTATGGCGATGTTACTCGAAAAAATGCTGTTCGCGCTCCAGTACATATAAACGCCGTAAGTGTTGTTTATGGCGATGTTACTCGAAAGAGTATTGTAGTAGCTTCGGTTTAAGTAGAAACCGCGTTGAGCGTTGTTCTTGGCCGTGTTACCAGAAAGAAGGTTATTTTCAGCAAAATTGGACAAGGTGAAACCGTTTTCGGTGTTGTCAGTAGCGGTGTTATTTAGGATGGTGCTTTCCTCTGAATCCCACAGAATTATGCCATTCCTGCATTGTGTTAGAGTATTGTTCTGAATCCACGCGTTGTCTGCTCTCACCGTGAGTCCCTGTTGGTCTGGGTAGGAGCCGCTGCTGTGACCGCAGTACTCCACCCTGCTATCGTTTATCTGAAATGACGCCCCCTCATAAACTACAAAGTAGTAGGGATTATCTGGATTGATGGCGGTTATGGTTGAGGACTCGCTGATGTACAGTCCTCCGTAGACTTTAATTCCATACTGGACAGGGGTGGTGCCATTATTTATGTTTATTATGCAATTGGTGAGATGTAGCTCACCAGTTTCCGTTATGTTGAGGTCTCCGTTGACCGTTATGTTGAGGTTTGTGAAAACATTGACATCGATTATTGTGGGGTTTATCCATATCTTTTTATCGACGTTGATTATGAGGTATTTGTACTCACTCCAGGCGCCATTTGAGTCTTGTACTCTTAGGCTGACTGTGTAGATTCCTTCACTTGCAAACTCATGGCGTGGGTTGGGATCTGTACCGATTGTTCCGTCGCCGAAGTTCCAATCGTAGGCTACGATGGGATCTCCGTCTGGATCAGAGACTTCAGATGAGAACATAACTTTGGTGTCATATGATGATTCGAGTGAGATCTGATCCACTATTGGAGCAGTGTTTGGGGGTAGGGGCGCGCCGATTATGTTTCTGGCGCTGTAGGCAATGCTGTGGTTGACTGTAATCAGGGGTGGGGGTAGTTTTAGGGCGTCTGTTTTTATGGCTTTTAGCTTGTAGTTTAGGGTTGCTGAACTCCTGCTGTTGATATTGAAAGTCGAATTGTTGGTGCCCTCGTAAAGCTCAAAGTATTCCGAGGGGATGAGGTCCGTGATGGTTACTGTTTCGGTCTCTGTGCCCAGGTTTTTGACCACTACACTCACCGAAATCAAATCGTCAACATTGAAGCTCACCTGTCCGGGATACTTCTCATACTCCAGATGAGCTGCGGTAGCGGGGCGGAGACCGGGAAGGGTCAGAGACAGGGTAGGTAAATATCCTGACACCAAGTTTATTACTTGTGGATAAGCTAATCCTCCGGTGTGGAAGCTTGGATTGTCAACCTCTGAGGTCACGTTGGCTGTGATGGATTGGCCGGCGGATATGTCTCCGAACATCCAGGGTTCATATTGAAAGAGGGGTTTGAACATTTCGGGTAGGGTCACGTTGGAGTCTATAATTGGTCCCAGATTGGGTATGAAGGGTACCGTGACGTTATTTGCGGTTTGTGTGCCCACGTTTCTGATGGTGAAATAGACGGAAACAGTGTCTCCAGGGCTTGCAACCCAGTCGGAATAATCTATGGAGTACATTATTATGGGCTCAGAAACACCCACATGGGCGTAAAGATTTCCACTAAGGCCGAAGTTTGTAATACCATCTGGAGCACGCCTAAACTGGTGCTGGACGAAAATCGTTGTAGATCCGGTGTTGTTGGCGGTGACTCTATAATTGGTGACATTGCTCTCACCGGGAGCTAGTGTGAAGGGATCTGTTAAAGGTGGAGTTGAGCTCATTGTGTCTGTAAAGTATATAACAGTGGTATTTGGGATGTATTGGAAGGGGGTTACATTGTAGGCGGTTGTTGTTCCCACGTTTTTTAGCGTGACCGTGAGATTAGCTGTATCGCCGGGATTCATGTTCCAATCGGTCATGTCGTACTCTGCGACCACGAAGGGGACATCGCTCTCCAGTGTATATGTCACGTTAACATCTTCAACACTGAAGGGATATTCAAAGGTACTGAAATAAATCTCAGGTTGCATCAAGGATGATTGGGTGAATGCTGTTGAGGGGTAGAAGGAGTTGATGTTACTGGTGACGGGTAGGTCGATGATGACGTAAGCTTGTGCTTGTGAAGTGATGTTGCCTGCTGGTTGTAGCAGGTTTCTCAAGCTTAGGGTGTAGCTGTCTCCGCTCTTTCCTATCTGTCCTTCAATGATCGCTCCAGCAGCTATACTTGCCGACTTTAGAAAGGTTCCGGCATAATTGAATCCGCCATCTGCAACCGTGATGGATTTGCTTGGTGAGTCCTTCTGAACTATGGCCTTCGCGAAGGTGTCATCCGGAATGAGTGCTTCCAGAACATTGTAGGTTTCTGCGGATGTGTTCAGAGAATTAAATGCCAAAGTACCTTGGGTGACTTCGGTGGATTCCCCATAGGGAGGTAAGGCCATGGTGGTGACCTGTGTGTAGCTGTCTATCTTTTGTATGCTTATTCCCAGCGTGGTGGATATTTTTTGTTGGAGTTGGTTGAAAAGCTGATCCATGGCGCTGTTACAGTTTTGAACCGCACTGGTGTCTGTACCGTTAGCAAAAACACTGATTGTACCCAGGGTTTCGTTCCAAAACATTGACACGGGATAGAATCCAGATATTGGTAATATGTTGTGTGGTGCTGAGGAGTTTAGGCCTTGTTCAGCGATGTGCACCATTAGCATGCAGGAGAATTGGATGATGTTTGTGACTCCGCTTGGGATGCTCAGATCGAAGAAGGTTTCATTGAATATGGATTGTGCAAATGCGAATATCGAGTTCTCTAGGGCTGAGGGTTCTATCATTAGGTTTTCGCTTGTGAGGTTTTGTATGGTTGGTGTTTTTAGTGTCTGGGTTGATTGTATTCCTCCTGTCTGTGTTGCTATCGGTAAGAATGGTGGGGTTTGCTGTGGCTGTAGGAGTATGAATGTGAGTAGTCCGGTTAGTGATGCAATAATTATGAGGCTTAGTATTAGCTTTTTATGCTTCATAATTTTTTTGTGTGATGACATTTACTCTTTTATCCTTTCTTTGGGTATTTTGTCATCACGCCCCTCCTCGGCGCTCCCATATTTCTAACGAGAGACTAAGGTACCGTTCGTAGCGGTTAGTTTCCCCTCACTATTTTCAAGGCTTCCCCGTTTTTCCTTATATCGTAATGATTTTGAAGTTAAACTTTATATTT
>DXJA01000092.1 GCA_019056875.1 Candidatus Jordarchaeum madagascarense | reverse complement strand
TGTAAGAGCTGGCTATGGCGAAGCCGGTTTCGGTGTTGTTGTAAGCGTTGTTACCTGAAAGATTATTGTTGGTCGAGCTGGAGGCTAGGTAGAAGCCGTATATAGTGTTGTTGGTTGCGTTGTTACCCGAAAGATTATTGTAAGAGCTGGAGGATAGGATGAAGCCGTATTGAGTGTTGTTGTTTGCGTTGTTACCCGAAAGATTATTGTAAGAGCTGGAGGATAGGTAGAAGCCGGCGGTGTTGTTGGTTGCGTTGTTGCCCGTAAGATTATTGTTGTTCGTACTGCTTAACAGGTAGAAGCCGTATTGCCACCCTGTTACTGTGACGTTAAAGATGGTTACGTTGCTTCTGCCGTTTAAGTAGAAGCCGCTCCCGGATCCGGTTCCGGGGCCCTGTATGGTGGATCCGTTTCCATCGATCACTATGTCGTCCGCCAGCACGTTTATCGTTTCATAGTAGACGCTCCCGTTTAATATCTCATTAGTCGAGATGGGATATTTTGGTTGAATGACATTGCTAGAACTCTGGGGGACGCCCAACAGGTATAAGTTGATCAGCGGATACGTATTCTGGTTTGTGGTTGTGGTGACCGCTACAGTGAGTATGGTTGCGGTGAGGAGAACCACTGTTAAAACTACCGCTATCCTTAGAACCTTATTGTTTCTCCTGATACCTCTCAATAATTCTCCCTTCAATTATTTTATTTTTTGTATGCGTAGGTTTTTGGGTGGAAACAATTAGGTTTCCACAAAAAGGGCAAGGCTCCACGTTCAGTTAGTTCAGTTTTGGAGGCCTTGTTTCCCTTCCATTCTTACCTTACTTGTTCGGGTGTTCAAAATTACTGAAGCAGGTGGGTGGCGATTTGTTCGCGTTTTCTGCTGCTTTGTCTCTTTTACTCGTTGGATTAGTTGTTGGATGTTTGTGTTCTGCGCGTTTGTAAATATAAGGGAGTTGTACTTAACCTTTTTGGCGACTTTTCTTATTGCGTTAACTCAATGAGCGGTAAATGGAGTTCCTCCAAAAATGAGCGGATCCTCAGGCATATTTAGTTTAGAGGCGAAACCAAAACTACTGCAATGGGTTGTGTTGCCAGCCTCCCCCTGCTTGCTCCCGGGGACCTTATTCTAACTGTTATCCCAAAACTAGGTTGCTGATCCCTTATCTTATTCCGGGGGTTCTTGAATCTATTTTTTAAAAAGTATATGATGATGTAGAATTAGTTGATCTCACCTAATTTTTTTGAGGCTTGGCTTTTTAAGTAGGTCGAGAAGGAAGCTTTGTTGAACCCTTCTTTTTGGGGTGAGAGCGAAGTATTCTGCACCTTTAAGAATTTATCGAATAAAGAGGAGATACCGTTAACCAAGCGTTCCCCACAGAGTGGTAACTAACTATAATCCTCCCAAAAAAAGGAAAACAAGAACAAAAGAACAGAAACAGGAATAGGGCTGCCCTCTATATATGATTGGTTAATTAGTACTCAGAGTTTGTTAAGTTAGTTTATAGCCTTTAATTTTCTTTCAGCAGTTGCCTCCACATCTCTACGGTCATCGATTTTTAGGGAAGTAGATACTCTCTTTGCTCCCAGTTTAAGAATTGCTTCGTGTGCCAGTTTTGCCGCTTCAAAAATTTCGTCCAGTGTTTTTGCCTCTATCACCGTGGACATGGCACCGGGGGTGGCCTTTACCCCGGCATCAATTAATGCTTTTATTGCCGCCTTAACATATTTGCTCAGACTTGTTCCTTCCCCTATGGGGAAAGTTATTAGCTCGGCTATTATCATTTTTAACACCGAAACAATATTAACCATGCTTCCTTATACGATTTATTATGACTCGTTACCGTATGCCTAGCGGGATGAGGTACTCAACTCTGGAAGAGAGGAAGCAATACTACGAGAGGGAGTTTCCATTAAAAAGGGTTGGAGATTGGTTTGGAGAAAGAGAGAACACTGTTTTCGCCATGATTTTGGGAAGACATACTGGCATCGTTCTACCCGAGTACCGGGATATAATAAACAACACTGTGGTCGTTGACGATTATAAGAATCTTGAGGATGTCAGAGAATTCATTATTCAATATATACCGGAGGGAGTTTACTACGACCGAAACCTCTACTCGGATATTGAAGGTTGCAGCAAGTGTGGGATGGAGCCCAGAGACTGCTGGAACTGCAAATACTTCTTAGGACAAGAATTGGCTTTCGACATTGATCCAGAAAACGTGGTCTGCCCTTATCACGGAAACTATGAAAAGAAAATGGAGATACACCAAGGGCTCAGCTTCTGTATGTACGAGTTCAAAGTGGTGAGGCGGAAAACACTGGAGCTCTACGAGGAGCTGAACAAACATTACAATGAATTGAGATTCGTTTACTCCGGTAGAGGATTCCACATTCACGTTATGGATCCTGAAGCTATAAAAATTAAGAAGAAGGAAAGAGAGAAATTGGGTAAAAAATGGGCGGAAAAGTATCCCATAGATCCTTGGGTTACAAGCGGAGAAATGAGGTTGATAAGGCTCCCCTACTCACTACATGGGATGGTCTCCAGAATCTGCATCCTCCTAAGCCTAGGAGAAATAAAAAGTTTTGACCCTAGAAAGGATAGAAAATGTTTTCCTTCATTTCTGAAAATGTAATAGGTTAATCATGGGATTTTGCAGTGGTAATATAACTTGGCAATGTTAAATTTGTTCTTTTGCTGCTTGTTTTTCCTAATTTTCTTCTTTTACGTGAGGGAAAAATGGTTTTTCTACCGTTTTTAGTGGTGCAGAAAACGGAAATCAACTCAATTTAACATTGTCGAGATAAACTGTTATGTTTTTTTGTTTCAAGTTTTGACATTTCTCACCTTCATTAATCACAAATATTTTGATTTTGAAGCTATCAAAATCGAAAATTCAAACATATCGGAATAAAAATATTTGCTCCCTAAAAAGATTTTATAGTTAATAGGCCCTAAAAAGATAGAACGAAAGTTTACTATAAATTTTAATGCAAGGTAATAAAAAATGTTTTAAGACGGCTCTAGGCTATTTTTTCTTCTTGGCTTTGACTTCCTTTCCCTTATAGTAGTATTCTTTTTTCTTTTTCTCTGCTTTTACTTCCTTGCCTTTGTAATACTGCTCTTTTTTCTTCTTTTCACTCAATTAAAACACCCCTGTTTCCAATCCTCTTGATTATTAGAAGTTGTGGGTTTATTTATCCTTTTTCCAAAACCCTTTATTTTATAATGAGAAGCAACAAAAGAAACATTCAAACAAGTAAAAAGAAAATGAAATAATAAATAAACTAGTCAATAATTTTGATTAATTGTTATAAAAAGGGGGAGGTTAGTTAGGTGGGAGGTTCTCTCTTCTTTAATACGAGTCCTACAAGCCACGCTGAACCCAATGTTATGAAGAAGCCGATGATTCCTGCAAGTAAGGCAGAAAGATATTCAGCACTACTAAGAGCTTCACCCAACTGATAGAGCACAATGTCAGGTATCTCAATGAACGAACTATAATAGAGCTCGTAAATAATTAGCGGATAGAGCTGTGGAATATAATAGTCGGGAAAGAGAGTATAAGAAATGGTGTATGAATAAATCGGTAACAAAGCACTAAATTCAACCCCAGTAAAGTAACTCAATAAATCACTATAGAGAGCTAAGTCTTCTGAAACTTTCTCTAAACCATCGGGATTACTCGAAGCTAATGGTAAAAAAATGGCAATCACTAGCACTCCCGCGAATACTCCCCACTTAAACCAGCTTTGATTCCAAGTCTCCCTAGCAACTCTTTTTACCGTTTCCCAAGCACCCAATCTATTTAACCTCCATACTTTTTTTCGAATTTTTTCTTGGGTTCTTCTTTTTTTCATCTGGATTTGAGGCTTCTTCCATCTTCTCGGCTCTCCAAGACAAAAGTCGTTTTAAACCTATTTTTGGTAACTCTAGTAAGTCTGGTCTCACTCTAACAACGTACTCTACCACAATCACGGTGATTATAGCTTCTCCAAGTCCAATTACTAGATGCCATCCAACCATAGCAGGTACAGTGTATTGCAATCCATAGGGGAAAGTGTAGGACCAACCTAGCTCTAACCCGCAGGCAAGTGCAGCAAGTACTATAGCCAAGTAGGACCCAACGGCAGCACCTATTCTTATGCCCCAGTTTCCTTTTCCAACAAGTTTTCTAACACCTAGATAAAGGTAGTAACCCACAAAACCTCCAATTACACCCATGTTGAAAATGTTGGCTCCAAGGGCTGTGATTCCACCATCAGCGAAAACGAAACCCTGTATTAGCAGAATTATCGACATCGAAAGGAGAGCCCCGAAGGGACCCAGAAAAATGGATATCAGAGTGCCACCAACGAGATGTCCACTGGTACCTCCTACAATCGGAAAGTTAATTAGCTGAAACGCGAAAACACCCGCCGTAAGCACTGCAAAAAGTGGGATAGCCTTTGTGCCGAGATACTTTTTCGCTTGAAAAAAGGCTGGAATAATGAAAGCTAAGGAAATAATTACAAACACTACTGCCAATATAGGATCTAAGTAACCATCTGGAATATGCATGCTTTTTCCTCCAATATTTTTACTTCGATTTTTACCATACTAACTGAGTAATACTTTTTCATGAAAAAGTATTACTGGACTACTCTTTACAGTGAAATATATAAGCTTAACTGTCTCGCGGTGAGATACACCAACCGGAGCAGGAAAACAGTCTTGGGACCCTCCTCGTCCTCTGGGTCAAAGGCGTAAAGGTGTCTGCCTACTGCTTACTGAAAGGAGAGGTCAGAACCTTCCTCAGGCCAAGGGATGGAAATCGCTCATGCAAAAAGCATACTACTCAGCCCATAGGTATATGTATATTTTTGATGATCATTGTGTCTCAAAAAAGGGAACTTTTAATTTATAAGTGGATTGTGATTTAAAAATAGATAAGTTAGCTATGGTTTGCCCTCTTTTTTATTTTTATTAATTAATTCTATAAGTTTCTGTTCTGCAGAGCTAATCGTTATTGGAAGGCTACTGTCAATGGATAATTTATGATCGGATTCTAGTTTGTGGAATAATTGTCCAATTATGGGTAGTTTTAGACCATACTTTTCCAGAAGTCCATGGTCTGAAAGGATTTCTTTGGTGGGTCCCATAGCTTTGATTTTTCCGTTATACATTATGATTGTTCTGTCTGTGATTTTGGGTAAAGTGTTTACGTCATGTGTGGCGATAATAATCGTTTTTCCTTTTGACGATATGTCTTCTAAGATTTTGATGATATTCTCTACACTCCTTGGATCCAAGTTCGCTGTGGGCTCGTCCAGTAGGAGAATATCTGGTTCCATAGAGAGAATGGTGGCTATGGCCGCTCTTCTCTTCTCACCGAAACTCAAATGGTGAGGGGGTTTCTCAGCATGGGTTATTAATCCCACGAGTTTAAGGGCTTTTTCAACCCTTTCTTCCACTTCTTCTTGTGAGAAGCCGAGATTTACAGGTCCAAATGCAATGTCGTCCCAAAGTGTGGGGCAGAATAGTTGGTTTTCAGGGTTCTGGAAGACAAAGCCGACTCTTCGTCTTATTTCTTTAAGGTTTTTCTCTATGACTTTTTTCCCGAAAATGTGTATAGTGCCCTCTGTCGGGGTAAGGAGACCGTTAAGATTCATGAGCAGGGTTGATTTTCCAACTCCACTTATTCCGAGTAGTAGAATTGCTTCTCCAACAGAAACCTCTAGGCTTACATCGTTTAAAGCCCAAGACTCATCGGGATACTTGTACTTCAGATTTTTTACATTGACCGCTAATTCAGACAACTAGTAACCCCCAAAAAGTTCTAGTGAAGTCGGTGAAGATATACACCTTTTCTAGTACTAAATCTATTACAAGGTAGGTGAAGTGTGAGTGATTAAAAGTCGTGAAATTTAAAGCAATTAGATCCATAAGGATTAAGCCGAGGATGATAGTAAAAATTAAACAAAGGAAAGCCGCATCAGTTTTACCAATTTTTAGCTTGGTATGGCTTTCTATCTTTCCAACGTATCCTCTCGAAAGCATGGCGTAGTATACTTGCTCTCCCCGTTCAAACGCTCTTAGGAAAAGGGTTCCTATCATTTGTCCGACAACTTTTATCCTTTTTATGAACCCCTCTTTTCCGAAGTTTCTCATGTTTCTTGCCTGAACCATGGAAAGTGCTTCATCTGCAAATAGGAAAATGTAGCGATAAGTAATTAAGAGGAGTGTCGTGAGAAGTTCAGGTGCACCCATTTTCCTCAGAGCCATAGCTATATCTGAAAATTTACTAGTTGAAACCAAGAGAACCGCCGTTCCCACAGATATCCACACCCTTAAAACAAAACCTATGGTTCGGTAGAGACCCTCAAAAGAAACCGTAAGATAGTTGAAACCGAAAACCGGTATAATAGTTAAGATATTTCCGGGAACAATGAAGGGCAAAGGCAATGCAATAAGAACGGTGAAAAGAGGAATAAAGGATGCCCGAACAATGTATAACTTTAATGGAATTCTAGAAAGCAAAACCAAGCCTATGAGAATTATAAATAGAACTCCTAAAAAAATGATATTCTCTAACATCACCGCACAGATAATTATTGACAACAATGAAATAAGTTTAATACGAGTGTCACGTCGATGTAGAAAAGAGTCCATATTCGTTGTTCTCTCAGTAAGCAGAGTGTCCCTGAAAAAAGTCAATAACTCAGACATACCGATAGGATTCTTCAAAAATGAGCCTCCGATCTCGAATCAAAACCCTTCTAATAAATTCGGAATTCCAATTTCATATCCAAAAAATGGCTACCAAAACCATTAAACTATACTACTATTTTAGCTAGGTAATTGCCCCATAAGTTTGATGAAAACGGGGCACACCTTGGGTAATAAATTTTTCTAAAAAAGTAATACTCTAAACAAATCAAAGCCTGTTAAATACTTCATAATCAAAATAACTCATCAAAAGTCCGCAGAAAAGCGACGCTCATCATAAAAAAAGGAAAAAGATATATTTTAAAACATAGAAGAACATAACCCTAAAACAAGCATTGTTAAGATAATTATCGGTGGTACAGAACCATGATAGTAAAATCAGCACAAGCAAAAACTGTGGAAATGTTCGAAGGAGTTCATCGCAAGACACTAACTGTAGGAGAAAAAATGATGCTAGTTGAATTCACCTTCCGCAAAGGTGCAATAGTGCCTACTCATACCCATCCTAATGAGCAGGTGGGATACGTAGTAAAGGGTAAAGTTAACCTAAAAATAGGAAAAAAAGAGCACCTGTTAGGAGCCGGAGACAGTTACTATATAGAACCAAACATTGAACATTCTGCAACATTGATTGAAGAATCAAAAATTATAGATGTTTTCTGCCCCCCAAGAGAAGACTACAAGTGACTCCCTCATTCTCTTTAGCAGTATAGTAAAGCAATCTGAATGGGTTTTTGATATTTTATTTTTCCATTACTTTTCAAAGAATGCCACTAGAAACCCTAATTTTTATCTAATTGGCCAACCAAAAAAAATTTTATAGCTCTACCCAATGAGTCTATTATTTATTATATGATGATTCTTTTATGGGTTTATTGATTGTTAACTCGAGTTTTTCCTCCACTTCTTGGAGCGTTTTTGGTAGTCCTTGCCTTCTGATGCGTAGAATCTCCTTGTGCTCCCTGCGCAAACCCTCGTGTTTCTCCCGCATCCCTCTTAAGGCCTCCCTCGAGGGGAAGTAAGTGCGCACCAGCTCCAGTCTCTCCTCA
>DXJA01000091.1 GCA_019056875.1 Candidatus Jordarchaeum madagascarense | reverse complement strand
TTTTTCACATTCTGCAGGTTTACGGGATCCAAATCAGCTATCTCATCAATCAGCACTATCTTCTTTCTGTCTTGATTCATCTCTTTGAAACTTCCAGTGAGAGCCGTAATTTTGCTTTGTCCTTGCGAAAGTCTGCTAATAGGAATCCGTCTATCTTCTTTCGTTATAAAGGCGTCATTTTCTATGTCAAAGAACTTAATGTTATGGAGCTTGTAATCATAAGTTACAGGCTCAAATTGGCCCCCCAAGAACTCACCAGCTGCTTTTATGAACTTATTATAATCATCAATGTCGAATCCTGTTTTTTCCTTTGACTTGAGAAACTGTTTTTTATTTTCAGTCCTATTTTGAAGAATGGCTATCCATTTGGATAGGTTTTCTCTCATCGCTGTAATGGTCTTATTAAGAAGCTGCAACTTGCTCTCCTTTCCATTGTATTTTGGTTTTCCAGAACTGTTTTTTTCAAGAATTCTAAGACTCTCTTCACACTTACTCTTCATTTTCTCCGCGACTATTTTTTTGGCTTGAAGCTCCTGCATCTCGCTTTTTATAGATTCTGGATCTCCCTCAATCGAAGAAACTTCATTCCACTGGGATAACATCTGAGTCTTGTCTTTCTGTAGTGCACTCTGTAATTGCAAATATTTTTCCTGAATTTCCATCCAAGCTTTTTCAATATCTTTTAAGTTTCCAAGATCCTTGATTTTTTCTTTCAGAGTATTGATTTTTTCATGGATTTTATTATAATTTACAATTGCTTTTTCCCTTCCGTAGAGTTCTTTTTCGAGTTCATGGAGCAAAGCGGTGACTCTGTCAAAAGAAAGTCTGGTCTTTATCTTGTAAAGTTCCGACAAAGTTTCGCGCACAGTTTTATCAACCAGTGGCACAATATCTTCATCTGAATAGTGTTGCATCACCCCAATCATTTCGTCAACTATTGCTATCTTTGCTCTTTCTTCCCTGTCAGGCTGCATTTTTTCCATAATGCTCTTAAACTCACTATGATCATAATTCAAAAGTCTGTCGCTGGAAATATTAACTCCATAGCTCATAAGTGAATTGCATGTCATTCTTATTCTAGTAGAATTTTCCTCAAGTTCTTCGTCTGCTTTATCTAGTTTGGTCCTATTCTTTTTCAAATCAGAAAGAATTTTGGACTGATCTTTACTCTTCACTTGTTCATACTTATTATTGAGATTATTATATTCGGAGGTTATTTTTTCTTTGTTTCTCAGTAACTCAAGATCCTTTTTTATATCCTCTTTTAACTCAACCATTTCTAGTTTCTGCTGAAGTTCAGTAATATTAGTCCCGTTACTCTCAATCTCACCCTCGTGAAATTTAATCTCTTCAAGCAAACTCCTTTTATTATTTTCAAAATTACGATATTCCTCAATCTCCAACATATGTTTGTTAATTGCCATTGAAACATCAGCCAATTGCTTATCGAGGTCATTAAAATATTTTGAGAGTTTGCCCAAACTAGCAGTCACTACTTTTTTTGGGTCGTCTTCTGTTAGAAACACTAAATCAAACTCACTTGCAAGCTTTTCAGGACCAATCGATTTTGAGTTTAGCCAGCATTTTTGTTTTTGACCTTTTTTTCGCTCTATTTTCAATTCTGTTTTTTGAGGTTCGTTACAACGAATGCAAAAAGTATATTCAAGAGTTTCATTTTCTTCCAACTCTTGTAACGTGTTTCTCAACATGGGTTTTTTGTCCAACTCTTTTTTATTATCTAGGTATCCCAAAGCTAGAGCTAAAACATTTAGCAAAGTGGTTTTTCCAGAGCCGTTTATTCCCTCCATATCAATTAAGTTCGCATCTACAACTGAATCTACGCTCGGAGGAGGAAACGTGAAAGGTAAATCTCCTTCCTTGTGATACTCTAGCTCCTTATAACTCAACTTGAACTCAAACATCTTTAATCAACTCCAACAGAAGTTCAATCTTCTGGTCAATATCACTTTGGGTATCCCACACAATGGTTAGAATCTCCAATTCTTCCTCTGTAACCAGCTTCTTCAGAAGCTCGCTTGCATAAAGTTTTGTTTTCATGATTTCACCCCCATTACGGATATTGGAAACTTTACAAACTTTACCTGCGGCATTGCAACATTTGCCATTACGGCATAACCGCTTTCAAGTGAAGACAACTCAAACGAGAAACCTTTGATATCGAATTTTCTACTGACATTTTCGAGAGATCTAAAGAATATCCTTGTATTGACAATTGATGTCAGTCCGTTTGGCAGATCTTCTGGATTCTGAGAAGCAAAAATAACTCCAATCTTTTCAGATCGCCCCATTCTAGCGATTGCGTTTAACTCCTCTAAGGCCTGTACCGAAGCACCAGATCCGTAAAAGTGATGTACCTCATCGATTACTATCAAAACCGGTAAATCAGAATATTGACCTTTTACGGCTTTGGATTCATAGATCTTCGATAGTAGATGGCGAAGCAAAACGGCTCCAAATATGATTGTATCCTTGTTTGAGAGATCTATAACTGAGAGATTACCTTGAACCATTATATGGTCTACACGGATGGGTACAACATCATCTC
The DNA here is from genome assembly GCA_019056875.1 of Candidatus Jordarchaeum madagascarense. Taxonomy (GTDB): domain Archaea; phylum Asgardarchaeota; class Jordiarchaeia; order Jordiarchaeales; family Jordiarchaeaceae; genus Jordiarchaeum; species Jordiarchaeum madagascariense. The sequence goes on along the minus strand of DXJA01000091.1, from coordinate 2,146 downwards.
CCTCCCTATCAAAGAAATCACGCGCACTCTCCAAGGATCTCAGAATTGCACTGCAGGTGCCTGAATGTATCGGAACCTCGCTCTCTTCGCCTGCTAGGGAAATCGTCGGAAACATGTAATTTGTTTCTTTCGTTGCATGTTTTTTGAACCAAGAAATGAAATTGCGGAAATTTTGCGTCTCGTTGCGGACTCTATCCTTCCAATATCGGAATACACTTGGCAATGCCTCCGCGGCTCGATCTGTAATGTTCTGTAAAACACCGAGGAGGGCGTTGGGCTCAAGATCTTGTGTTCTAAGAGTTATCGGAAAAACCCTTTTTTGAGTAACACCTTCCTTATGCTTCTGTTTTGAAGCAGGAATAAATATGCTAAATTCGCCAGCTTCGTTTCTTTTGAGTCCGAGTGTCTTCCATTCTTCTTCTGTCTTTTTCTTAAGGTTTTTATCTTCTATTTTTGTGGGCTGATCCATGGTTAACAAGTCGATAGACTTAACATTAATCGCGAGGACAGCGCCTTTTTCGTGTTCAAGAAAACGCTCAATCATATACTTCATTGCAACAGTCTTTCCAGAGCCGGTTTGACCGCAAATCATAGTCTGCAAGTAGAGAGAGTCAAATGGTATTTTTACATATATCTGATTGTCTGTATCATCCTGAAGAATAGAATTCTGTGTTAGAAAATTCGTAGCTAAGAAAACTGGGTATCCTTCTTTTGAAGTAAAAATTTCGTTTATCTCTTCTTGAGTAGTTCTTCTTGCCGTGTTGTTAGGTTTTATGAAACTAAACAAACCATCTGACCTTAGGGGGAATTGCCTAATCTCTTTAGCAAATATTATGTTCTTGCATTCTTGATCTTGTGTCAGTAGAGGTAGTTCGGCATCTACTATAAGTGGTGAAGGTTCGAAAAGAGATTTTTGATAAGATTTTTCGACTAGTAATATGTGTTTCACATTCTTACTATCAATTATTGTTAGGTACGATCCTACAGGCAATATTCCATCAGTATCTTTAAATGAAACTAACTCTATTAGATTATCTTTTGTTCCAGTCACTATCCACATATTCTCACCCAAAACGTATTTGATTAATTGTAGGTCGAAATCCTAGTCTTCTGAACAGATGTGGAATGTTCAAAATTTGCAACCCTTCCCTCGCGAATTTCTCTGCTATCACAATCGGTCGCACTTGTGGATTAAAGTAATCTCCCTGTAAAATATAGAAATAGGATATCAAGTTCATAAGCGATGGGATTATTTCATAGTATTGTTCGTAGGTTGATGTGTGCATTTCGACTCTTTGTGGAAATCCAGATAATTCTTTTATATAGGTGAAAACTTTCGTGTTCTTGTCCTTGTATGCGTCCTTATACTTGAAAAAAGCCGAACGATTGTTAGGTTCTAAACGGCAAGCTGCCCAATGAAAGTCGCTATTAAATTCACCACGGAGTTTTTTATTGTTTTCAATAATTAATCTGCTATCTGAGTTTTTCACGAAATATAGTGGTATACAATCTCTCTTTCTAAGTTCTTCGTCCATATTAACGATAAACTCGGAGGCCTGTTCTCCAAGTAGTGGGCCATCAATAAGCACAATAGAATGTGATTCAACGCTTTCCCGTATTGAATCTCTCTTTGAATCTATTAGTATTCGATTACGTTCTTTCCCAAGTTTCTCTGCGAAGCGAATTTCGCCACTTGCGCCCTCGAATTTTCTCATCGAGGTTAGAAAATAAGGTAAAACTTTTAGGTTGAATTTGTATTTGTCTTCAATTTTAATTGTTGAAGAGCTACAGAATAAAATATCACCTTCTAGGGCTCTATAGTTTTGAATACTTTCATCATAAGCATATATGTTCCAGTTCTCCATTAGTTGAATGTCTTTAGGGTTTAGTGTATACATGGAGTTGCTATCCTCTAGACAACTCATCGTTGGGCTCATGTAAAATTCTTGCATCTTTATCGTAATATCTGAAGGCAGAAAATCAACGTATTTTGTGGCTTTCTTGCCTATGTTATCTAGTCTTATTTCGATTTGACTGAGATCTATCTTACTTAGCATTGGAAGGATTCTCCACTCGCTTTCCTTGGCAGATTTATTTAATAATATAAAAGTGCTATTGAACTTCATAAATTTATCTCAAATACTAT
>DXJA01000011.1 GCA_019056875.1 Candidatus Jordarchaeum madagascarense | reverse complement strand
TCATGGGTGAAAGTTGCTTCACAGCTGGGGGTCTCACGGCATCACCACACAAAGGGATGCTAAAAAACGCATCAAACCCAAAAAAACTTAACCCCAGAATCGAACGAAACTACATCGCCAACTATGATGATGAAAAAATTTTTATAGTAAACGACAAACTACACTTGAGTTTTTTAGAGCTTTAGGGCTTGCAAGATATGAGGCTTTTTCTATCAAGTTCAAGTCTGAAAAAGTACCTGACCTATATGTAATGGCCCCTCAAGGGGTAGCATCTATTTGAATATATCTGTCGTCTCTGCCTCCAATGTGATTTCTAATTCTACTTGTTCGCTCAATATTTTCCCTCCCTTCGTGTTTTTAGATTGATTCTCTGTTTTGATTGTGGTTTTTTGTGTGGCTTCTCATTTACTCTTGGTTTGTGTCTGGGTCGGTGTATGTGGTGTTTGGTGGTCTTTTGTTAATGCTTTGTTTTTTCTATGGAACGGTGTTTCCTCTCTTTTATAAATTTTCCACTAAAGTTATCCGCCTCTTGCAACTTTCTTTTTTCTATTGCTCCCTCTTCAGCACCGCATTTCAATTTCTCCTAACTATATTTTTCAACCGAGCCAAAACTTGTTAGATTTTTCTGAATTTTTACCTCATTAAATTTATAGATTGTTGCTTCTCCTCCCTTCTCCTTGGCATCCAGAGTACCTTTTTTATGGGGAAGTACTCTGTACTATTATTTTTTTCAAAAATTCTGGCAGAAGATGCCTAGATTCCCCATTCACTCTATTCCGAGTCCTACAAGAATCTTGTTTGAAGCCTTTTTTATAATATTCGAGTACAAACGCGCTAAATCACTTAATCCTATTTCGTTCAATGCTTTCGTGGTTTTTATGCCCTTATGAGAGGTTGAAACCCGATTTCTAAACGGGCTATAGGTTCCTCCCTTCCCCCTGACGGCCTTTTAAAGGGTATCTTCTCCTTATGCAACCGCTAAGAATTTAAGACGAAAATCTTTTAAATATCTAATAGAAGAAGAATTAGAAACAATAGTTCGTATAATCTAATTTGGGATGATATTAGAACTTGGTTCGGATAGAAGTTATACACTATTGTTCTAATAAATTTTAGTTGGGGAGTAAATAATGATTGGAAAACTTGGGCCGAGTGCGGGAAAGATATTAAAGCTGATGGAAAAGAAAGATGTTGATGGGCTGATTGAGGCCTTAGTACAAGTTTCCAAACCTGATTACACGAGACTATTTGGCAGAAAAGTAGCAGAAGCCATTACGAATTCCCTTATTGAGATTGGAAAGCCAGCGGTTAAACCACTCATCAAAACTCTAAAGTGTGAAGAATATGATGCTAGAGGGTATGCAGCAGAGGCTCTTGGAAAGATAGGGAAACCAGCGGTTGAACCACTTATTCGGGCGTTAAGGAATAGAAATAGATATGTTCGAGAGTATGCAGCAAAAGCTCTTGGGAAGACCGGTGATGAGAGGGCGGTAGAACCACTAATCAAGACCCTAAAAGATAAACAAAGCATGGTTCGAGAAAAAGCAGCATGGGCTCTCGGAGAAATAGGGAAAAAGAAAGCAGCCCCACCCCTAATAAAGGCATTAAACGAATATCCTGATATGCAAAATGTAATAATAGAAGCTTTGGGAAAGATAAGGGCTGCAAAAGCAGTTAACCCACTAATAAAAGCACTAGATAATGAATACACACCAGTTCGAAGGTGTGCAGCATGGGCACTTGGACAGATAGGAGATAAGCGAGCAGTAGAACCCCTCTTTCGAGTTATAAGCGATGGTAAAATTTTTCTAACATACCCCCAATCTCGGGGCGAAGAATTTGATAAACATCAACGTGTGCTGAACGAACAAGTGGATACCATATTGACCGCAGCAGAAGCCCTTGGTACGATGGGCAGTCTCACATTAAAACCCCTAATACAGGCACTAGGGGCGGATGACCCCTCTTCTCAAGACATTGCGGAATGGACCTTAGAGAGGGTCAGGGAAAGAATTCGCGAAAAATGATGATAAACCAAAGCGGGGTGGAGTGAGTAAGTTTTTAGCTTTCTACCGCCTCTTACCTATTTTTGGCTTTGCTCGCCGTAAGGTTTTAGGAAGTCGCAAGATTTTTGATGAAGTCGCCAAAATATACAAAGTTTAAACACCCATTCAGATAGGTTGCCTCAAAAACCAACATGAAAAACTACCTATACTGTTTTTTCCAAAATTTCTGAACCTAAGGTGGGTAAACTCTTTAGCTCCTCTGTAAACTCTTTTATCACTCTGGCGAATTTTTTCCCCTCCGACGCTGAGGCGCTCTCTAGTCTAAGTCTCTTCGGATTAATACCGATTGATTTGAGCAACTCCATTAAAACCTCCACCCTACGCTGAGTTTTCAAAAACCCAGTCCGGAAGTGGCAATCCTGAGGGTAACATCCCATTATGAGAACACCGTCCGCCCCCTTTTCAAAAGCTTCAAGCACGAACTGTGGGTTCACTCTTCCGCTGCACATAACCCAAATGGGTCTCACATTGGTGGGATATCTAACCTTGTTTAATCCTGCAGTGTCTGCGGCCTCATATGCACAATAATTGCAAAGAAACGCTATAATGAGTGGGTACTCTTTCTTATACTCAAGAGTGGTGTCTATCTGGCTCGTTATCTGAGCGTCTGTGGAAATTGGAATCTGTAGCGCTCCCGATGGACAAGCTGCTGCGCATGCCCCGCATCCTTCACAACCAACCGCGCTTATACTTACCCCCTCTTTTTCTATGGAGATTGCTCCTCTGTCACAAGCAGTAGCGCATATACCGCATTTAAAGCATTCTTCGGGGTCCAGAACTGGTACGTAGGGTTCGATTTCCACCTCGCCCTTTGAAAGTAAACCGGCCACCTTTGCTGCTGCGGCTCCGGCTTGAGAGACACTGTCCTGAATGTCTTTGGGGCTCTGAGCACATCCCGCGACATAGATTCCCGGTATCTGCGTTTCAACCGGTCTTAGTTTGGGGTGGCGTTCAAGAATAAAACCATCGCTGCTTAGGGGAACCCCGATACTCGAAAGAAGCTTCTCTTGATCTTTTGGAGGTGATAACCCTACCGAGAGAACCACAAGGTCTGCCTCAACCTCTACTGGTTGTCCTCTTAAAGTGTCTTCCGCTCTCACAATAAGATTCTTGGTTTTGGGGTTTTCTAGTATCTTGCTGACCCTACCTCTAATGAATCGGATTCTATACTCGCTTATAGCGTTTTGGTAAGCCTCCTCAAACCCCTTACCGAAGGTTCTCATATCCTGATAAAAGATGTATGTCTCAGATTCTGGTAAATGATCCTTTACTTCTTTGGCTTCTTTCACGGCGTAAGTACAACAAACTCGGGAGCAGTAAGGTTTACCAATACTCTCATCCCTGGAACCAACACATTGGACAAAGACGACTTTCTTGGGGGGCACGCCATCTGATGGTCTAACAACAGCTCCCAGAGTGGGTCCGGAGGCACAAAACATTCTCTCCAGTTCTAGGCTTGTGACCACATTATCGAATCTCCCATAACCATAATTGTCCTTGATTATAGGATCAAAGGGATCGAAGCCTGTAGCAATAACTATTGCTCCGAATGTGTTCTCAATTATCTCCTCTTCCTGACGTAAATCTATAGCCTCCCGGTCGCAAACCGCTTCACAGCTTCGGCAACCCACGCAGTGTTCTGGATCAATAGTGTAAATCGTGGGTGTAGACTGTGGAAATGGCATGTATACGGCTTTCCTCATCCCTAGTCCGCAGTCAAACTCGTTGGGAACCTCTATTGGGCAATAATCGGCGCAGATTCCACAGCCCGTGCACTCCTCCTCCTTAACGTATCTGGGCTTTTTTCTTATCTGCACCTTGAAATTACCTATCCAGCCGGATACACTCTCCACCTCGGCATATGTGATTAACTTAATATTTGGGTGTCTATTGGCTTCAACCATTAGGGGAGCTAGTATGCATATGCTACAGTCATGGTAGGGAAAAACCTTATCTAATTGAGCCATATGCCCTCCGATGCTAGGGTTCTTTTCAACTAGGTAAACCTCGTATCCCATATCCGCCAGATTAAGAGAAGCCGATATTCCTGCGACTCCTCCCCCTATCACTAGAACCCTCTTCTCCACGGGCACCGTGTGTTTGGGTTGGGGCTGCATAAGCCGAGCTCTCTCAATAGCCATTTTTATAAGGTCTTCCGCTTTATTGGTTGCCCTTTTGTTATCTCCCTTATGAACCCATGAGCACTGTTCCCTTATGTTAGCAATTACTAATAAATACTTGTTTAACCCGGCCTCTTCTAGAGATTCACGGAACAGTTTTTCATGAAGCTTGGGCGTGCAGGACGCGACCACTACCCTCTCAAGATTCTCTTCCTTTATCTTTTCACCTATAAGTTTGAGTCCCGGATCAGAACACATGTAGGTGTAAGCTTCAACATAAACATTTGATAATTTTTTAATTCTTTCAACAAGATCGGGCACGTTAACTACGCCAGCGATGTTGGACCCACAGTGGCATATGAACACTCCGACCTTGGGACTTTTTGACATTATTTATTGCACCTTCCTGGAAACTAGGGGGGCGGTGCCAGAAAAAATTCGCAACCCTACTCATTCTTCCATGAAACGGTGTTGCATCTCATTTATAAATTTTCCACCAAAATTGTCCGCACATTTCAGATTAAAATAGAGAAAAACCAAAGCCCTTTAAAACGCGGCTATCCAGCTCCAAGAGTGCCTAAAGTTGATAAATAGTGATTTTACTCCTAAAAATGCCTAGAAGTGGGATTGACTGTCTCTTAATCTAAACCAGAAAAATACTCATATGTTATTTTTTTCATTTTTATCCTTTGACTTTTCTCAGGACAATACAGTTCTCTATACTTATGACTCCTTGTATTCCCCTCACCTTTTCAATGAACTTATTCAGTTCCGCGAGACCATCAACATGAACCTTCATGCTTAGACCACATCCCCCTGTCATAAGATGGGCTTCTTCTACCTGTTCTAGTTCGGCAATCTTTTCTATTATTTCGTTCTGCCTGTGTGCCGCTGGATGTATGGTTACCAGCGAGGTTATTCTGCTCCCAAATAATTCAGGATTCAGTATTATGGTAAACTTTTTGATGATTTCCTCATCAATTAATCTTTGAACCCTCTTTCGAATGGTTATCACGCTTAAACCCAGTTCATCCGAGATCTCTTTAAACGATTTTCTACTATCCTCAGAAAGTATATTAATCAATTTCTCATCCGTGTCATCGATTTTCATCATTCTTGAACCCCTTCATCTTTTCTATTCGATACAATGCAATTTAAGTATTCATTTGTAGTTCTGGCATCTATTCTTTGAGTTCCCATTGAATACCGATGGATAAATTCTAATTGACGTGTTTTGAAAATGCTGAAACCAATTAAAAGCTTTTTGTTAAATTATTGGCAATTGAATTTAGGAGAAATTTGACTATTTCTTACCGATTCTTTGAATTTAATTCGCGTTTCAGTTCTACATCATGGATCTTTTTAACTCCTTGAGAGCGATACAACTCTCTAGAGCTGTGATTGCTGGTTCGTTCTGCAATTTTTCTAGGAATCTATTTAGGCTGGTTAAATCTTTTACCTCTACCTTCATGTTTACTCCGCACTTACCCGACATGGCGTATGCTTCCACCACCTCAGGCAATTCTTTAACAAGTTCCTCTACTTCTCTCTCCCTCTGATTCTGCGGATAAGCGGTAACATAAGCAGTTACTGACCTCCCACTCTTCTCAGGATTTAGGGCTAGGGTAAATCTTTCTATAACTTTTTCCTCAACAAGTTTGTTAACTCTCTTCCTCACCGTGGATTCTGTTACTCCTAGTTCATCAGCAATTTCCCTGTAAGGTCTCCTAGCGTCTTTGCTTAGCATATCGATTATTTTCTTGTTAACTTGGTCTAGGTCCATAGGCTACACTCCTCCTTACCTAAAAGCCTAATTCACTTATTTTTGGCTACCTTTATTACTTATTTCGGAAAATTTATAAATATTTTGGAATAGAAACGTAATTTCATTAGATTAAAATATACGAAAATGATAATTACCACTCCTCGAAAAATTTTTGTATTCTACTTCTTATTCTTTTTTCATTTTAATAGAGAATATTTAATAATTTTCCCATTTCATTCATTGGGCATTCATGATTCTAATGAAATTAGTACCATAAAAAGAAAATATTGCTTTTTTCAGTTCAAAATTTTTTAAACAAATTCTCATATATATAATCGGAAAAAATTATCCTATTTTAGGAAAAAATAGCATATATTCAACCGAAAAATGATTTAAAAATATATATT
>DXJA01000090.1 GCA_019056875.1 Candidatus Jordarchaeum madagascarense | reverse complement strand
GGAGCGTACTATTAATAAACAAAAATACTATTTATAAGCAAAAACATTCCGCTAACAAAAATTAGCCGAAAACCAAGATTTTGAGATGTAACCAACTAAAACTCAAAAAAAAGGGCGCTAAAATAAATCAAATAGGGGGTACTCTTATACCCAAAATCCAGTTCATAAATATTGAAAACGTAGTCGCATCGGTAAAAATAAACCAAAGAATCGACCTATCAAAGATTGCCCAAACAAAAGCCAAAACTGAATACAATCCAGAACAATTCCCAGGACTAGTGTACCGAATAGACGAACCCAAAACCGCAACACTAATCTTCAGCTCCGGACGAATGGTCTCAACCGGGGCTAAAAGTGTAAAAGAAGTCTACAAAGCAGTAAACAAAATAGTATCAGAACTCCAAAAATCCGAAGTGCTAGGAGACAATGTAGAACCAGAAATCGAAATACAGAATGTAGTGGCCTCCGCCAGCCTCGGAGCCGAACTCAACCTAGAACTAGCCGCCTACACCCTCTCCGACGTAATATACGAACCAGAACAATTCCCCGGCCTAATATACCGCATGAAAGACCCCAAAGTAGTCATACTCCTCTTCACCACAGGAAAATTAGTGATCACCGGCGCGAAGAAGGAGGAGTATATTCGTGTTTCTGTTGAGAAGCTTTTGCAAACGGTTACGGAGCTTGGTATTATTAAAACTTGAGGGTTTTGTTAAGGTTTCTTAGTGAATTGTGCTGTCTGTTACTTTTTCTGTTTTTCTCTAATTTTTTCTAGGGCGTGTTTTGCGGCTTCTCTTACGTCTTCACCGAACCAGTCGTCGCCACGGTCGTCAGGGGGCCAGTCGCAGTTTAAGGCCCAGGTTATGACCTCAACCGCTCTCTCATCCCCTATCTCCCCAAGAGCCGCTATTGCCATGACCAGTGGTAGATAATGTTTGCCGCCGTCATAAACGAACTCGATTAGTGGCTCAACAGCTCTAGCATCCCCAATCTCTCCGAGGGTCTGTACTGCTTCATCTGGCACCACAGAACCTTTTTCTTTCAGGGTCTCTATCAGTGGTTCTACCGCCCTTCTATCTTTGAAGCTTCTGAGTGAAAGTGCAGCAATTCTTCGAACACTACTATCCTCGTCTTTTAGTGCCTGTATTAGTGGTTCCACCGCTCTCTCGTCCTTTAATTTACCGAGGGAAAATGCTGCTCCCTCTCTAGTAGGCCGATATGAATCTTTTAGTGCCTTTATGAGTGGTTCCACGGCTCTTTTGTCTCCGGTTTTTCCGAGAGCCCACGCTGCGTTTTTCCGAATCTCAGCATTCCCATGCTTCAAGTCCTCTAGTAGAGTTTTTGTTGAGCTTCTTGATGCTTGTTCCTTCATTAAATCATCTTCTAATTAGTTCTACTGAAAGATATTAAACCTTCTTATACATATTATCTTTCACTTTTCCTTATATACTTACCACATTCCGTACGCGTAGTGTGTTATGTAGTTCTCGTACGGCATTCGGCGAAAAAGCGAGTATTTTGCCTCTGGTATTTTTTGCTGTAACTCAGGGTTTCCAAGGTTTTCCAACGGTACTGGTTATAAGCGGATTACTAGGAGTTGCAACTAGGAGTTGCACTAATAGGATTAACATTAGCTTTTTATATATTGAGAAAAAGAAAATGAATATCATACAGTTCAGTTCGGTAACCGTTTGCAAAAGCTTCTCAACAGAAGTATGGATATACTCCTCCTTCTCGGCAAAATTTGCCTGTGTTCGGGTTGATGAAAAATTGATTAAACACCATTGCAAACGCAGTAATAATGATGTAATAAGAACTGTGGAAAGACCGATGGGTTTACATTTGAGATTTATGGATGAATCAAAACCTAATTTTTTATAGCCGTAATTAAAACAGAATCAAGTATTTTTTAGTATTTTTGGAGCCTTATACTGTTTATTCAGATTTCTTATCGATAATTGTTTGGGCCAATTGAAGGTTTTCTTTGATTTTTTTGGCTGTTTCACTTACCATGTATAGGGCGTAGCCTAATTGAACTTCGGTTTCTAGGGGTAGTATGACTAGTAGTGAGAAGTCTTCTGTGATGTTTACCATCATTACGTTGTGTTCTTCGCCTCTTAGTAGTACTATGTTTAGTACTTTTTCTTCTAGTTCTCTTAGTACCTTGGTAGAGTTCAGGATGATGATTCCCATCAGGGATTGAGTTATTTCTTCATCATCTATTGTGGATGCTGCCGAGAGACCATTGGATTTGTCTATGAGCATGCTTCCATATGCTCCGACTTCTTGGTTTAGTCTATACAGGATTTCTTTGGTAAGTTGATGGTTAGAATCTTTATCGGTTTTGAGGTTTTCGAGGGCTTCAGAACTTTGCATGAATTTGGAGTAAAATTGCAGTGTAAAATTAATGGCCTCATCGGATTTAATCCATTGATTCTCTGAGCCTTTTTCCTTATTGTTGTTGGGTTCTTCTATTGAAGTGCCGTAGCAGAGTGTTCTTTCTGCGATTTTTTTAGCTTCTTTTACCAAATCTTGATCGAAGTCAAGCTTTGTGGGGTAAATCCTTCCGGGTGGTGAGGTTAGAATGTCCGTCACTTCTCCGGGGGTGAAGGCTTCGGGTAAATCCTGTTTGTGTGCGAAGACTATGGTTAAAGCGTTGGGTGAGTATTTTGATAATTTTATTAGGGCACGCCAGAATTCTTTGTGGGCTAATGGAAACGCTTCTTCGTTTGCAGAGTCTATAACATATATGAAAATGTTAACTTTGTTAAAGATGTTTTTTTCATTTTCTGGTTTATGGTATTCTTCAAAGAATCTTTCCTGGCCCCCACACTCAAAGAATCGACACAGATATTTGCCTTTCTTGGTTTCTGGTGGAACGTCTATAAGTATTGTGGGCAAAAGATTTCTGAGCTTATCTGCTTGTAATCCATAAATTGTCTGTTTGAGAATCGCGGTTTTACCAGCTGCGTGAGGCCCCATCACTAATACTTTAATTCTCTGAAACACACTTTGCATTCCTTTAACACTCTGTTCTATCATATTCAAAACCTTCCGGTTTTATCCATAAAATCTAATAATAACGCAAAATAACAAGTAGAATAGCTAAATTTGAGGCTTGGATTATTTTCTCACTAATCGCAGAATTTTTGAAATAATGTTGGTTTGAAACGCTATGATATAACTTAATATAAAGCTATAAAAAATTTGTGTGCTCAATTCTTCAAATATAGTCAATTTTATTACGTTTTTCTCGCCTAATAAAAAATATGTTTATATTAATTTACAGTATTTGATAATTTAATAATGTATAGCATACATAGAGCTGCAATTAATTTATGAAGGTGAAGTTATGGTTTCGAAATACCCTGAACAATTAATGTTTAGTGTTATAGTAGATTGGGACAAGTCTACTGGAGGTGAAGCAACTATTGAGAATTTTCCAAAACTGAAAATGGATCTCACCTCAGATTTCGGAGGACTAGAAAGATACTACTCTCCAGACCAATTATTTCTATCAGCAATGGGAGGATGTTTTCTCAACACATTCAACTTTTTAAGAAAAAAGATGAGATTCGAGTTAATAGACTTTAGAATTTCTTTTCAAATGTACATAAAAATGACTCGTAGCGGATTTAGGGTTACCAAGATTGAAGGACAGGCGGATATCACTGTTCCTAAAGGAGAGAAAGGACGGGGAGAGATGTGCTTTGAATTAACCGAGGAATACTGTCATTTATGTAGTTTTATAAAAAAGGTTGTGCCCTTAAACTTGTCAGTAAAGGTGCATGAAGAATAAAATTCTGCAGAAACATTATTGAGCCCATTCCTAATTTTAAAAAAAAAGGAGTTGGTTAATTACTCTAAGGAATTATAGGTAGAATTAGGTGTGAGGGGTATTCTGGGTTGTGATATAGGGTGTTGTTCATTTTTCTGCCGCTTAGTAGGTGGCCGAAGATGATTGAGAAGAGCTCGGTTGGTGCTCCGTCGTCGCTGCTTATTTCTAGGCCTATTTTGTGGCCGGCTTTGAAGACATTTGATGTGGGCCAGATTTCAATTTTGAAATTGTAGACTTTGCTAGGTTTTATGGGTTTTACTTTGTTGTGGGGGTGGTAGGGTTGCCAAGGTTTGGATTTGGCTTCGTCTAAATCTTTATGAGAAGCTTTCAGCCATCCTCTGGTTAAAACTATTTTGTTTCCGTTCTGGTCTATGTCTTCGAATCTGATTATCCAATCTGGATCCGTGTCTGTGGAGGAAGCGTAAAGGTTGAGAGCAATTGGACCGGTGACTTCCACATCTTGCTCTAAGGAGGGGGTTTCGTATCGGGCGCTGTATTGGGTTTTGTCTTGCTGTTTCCTTTGGTTTAATGGTTCATAGATATAGCTGTCTGTTTTTTCGTCGTTCCCCGGCGGGTTCGTGTTTAGAAGCCCCTGGTTATGGAGGTAGTACTTCGTCCACTTGGTTCTTTCAAGGGGCCATTCTTTTTCTTCTCTCCACTGGTTGGTTCCTTGGACGAAGATTTTTATTGGGGGCTCATCCATAATTTTGGTGTTTAATCCTTTTAGCCAGTAATCGTACCATCTCACTATGACATCGTGGTATTGGTTCCAGGGTCTCACCATTCCCGGCGGTCCTATGAGCATTTTTTTGGGAGCCTTTATCGATCCGTACGCGGTGAAAGCGCCCCTAAGGTGTATCCCTATCTTTCCCCAGTCGGAGCCAGTGTATACAGGAATTTTTATCTTTCCGAGTCGTTTGTGAGAGGATCTCTCCCAATAGTATGGCCCATCAGTCGAGGCTAGGAGCAAATCAAAAACCAGGGGGTTTGTTTCTGGGTTATTTAGGATTTGGATGAGTTCGGGGCGGTTTTTAATCGCATCATTTTTTAAGGCTTCTTGAACTACTTCGTCTAGTTTTTCCCCCAGTACTTTTAGTGCTAGGGGTATGGCTCTAGTTTTTTTTTTTATTCCCTGATACCATAGGAGTGGGAATCCAGTGTTGAAGATTCCTCCGTGGTATGCAAAGTCGCGGTAGATGTCTGTGAATGCGTCGAAGGGGAAAATTGCTTTGAGGTGTGGTGGCGGTTTTTTCATTGAGGCTATTAGACACTGGATAACCGCGAAATAGGATGCTCCCACCATTCCAACGCTTCCATTGCACCAGGGTTGTTGGGCAATCCATTCTATTAGGTCGTAGCCGTCCTCCTGCTCCTGTGGGGAGCAGGCCATGTGATACTCTCCCTCGGATTTGAAAGTGCCTCTCACGTTTACGATTACATGCACGTAGCCTCTTCTCACAAAATACTCACTTACGCCGGCTTCAATAAAACCAAGCTTCATTATGGATGCCGGATCCCTATTCATAGTTTCTATTATATTCTTTGATTCTAGGGAAATATTCTGCAGCTCTTTATCGTAGGGTGACATTGCGAGGAGCGCGGGGTATCTTCCCATAGAGTCTGGTCGATATATGTCCGCGGCTAGTCTGGTGCCGTCACGCATCGAGATATAGACATCTTTATCGATTTTTACTCCGAAAATCTCTTCAGAACCTTTCTCAACACCCGCCTTCATTTTTACTCGCCTACAAAAATACACATTATATTAAAATGCATTTTTTAAAAAATAAACTTGACGCAACCATAAACCACTCCATAGAAAGTTTTTGTGCTTCTTTAAATATGAATGCACTAAAGAATATGAAAAATAGGGTTTATGAAGGACATGAAAATGTTCTAGGAACGGAATCGCCCATTTTGTTTGTGGAAAACCAAAGTCGAGTTTATCAATGAAAAAATGAGCTTTTGAATTTGGAAAAAGTTTGTAAATAGTTTTTGCGAGCTGAAAAGGATTGCAAATCATTTTTTCAAAAGAGGATATCTTTCAATAGTTTCCCTCATAAAAAAGATTAATAGTTTTGTTAGAAAATCAATAAATTCTTCGTCTGTCGGAAATAGGGGCATTATAACAAGATGTTGACGTGTTAAAGCGTTAAATACATTATAAATTACTAATAAATCTGCTTTCACACTTTCCACAGGCATTTGACTGAACATTGGATCGGATTGATGCAATTTGAGTGCTACATCATCTATAAAAGCTAATACTTTTTCCTTATAACCTTCAAAGACCTCTCGATTTTCAAGCATTGCTTGTTCGTACGCTGTAATATACAATAAATTTTCACGATGAACCCGCACAAACTGAGATGTAAAACTCTTAAAAAAATCTTGGATATTCTGAATATTCGTTTGTGTAAAATTCTCAATATTAAAAATATCATTTTGCACCGTGTCAAAATACATTTTTATTATACTGACTTTGCCCTGAGGAAAATAGCGATAAATCGTTCCAATACTTATCTTTGCAACATCAGCAATGTGATTAGTACTCACATTAGAATATCCTCTCTCTTGTATGAGATCAAAAAAGGTTTTGTAAATGATTCTTATTTTTTCTTCCTTATCTCTGACTCTTTTCTTGGATTTTTGTTTTAGAATTTTCTCTACCTCACACTAATAGATATACCATAGATTTTTAGTTGAATTTTTTAATGAGTAATACTCAGTTAACTTTAAATATAAACATTTTGTATTATATATTAATGAGTATTGCTCATTAAAACAGAAGTTATAATAAATCAGTTAGAGGTGTTTTCCATATGAAGAGACGCATAGATGTCAAAGAATCTTTTACGGCTGAATTGACATGCGCGTGCCGGGTAACTTCGTATTATGAGAAAAATCCCTATCTAAAAAGCGACGATTATGTTGCGACAAAAATAATTCCCCCCTCGAAACGTTTGCTTGTCAGGAGCCCTTTTTTTAAAAAACTGGTTGCAAGCAGGGGGGGTTCGGGAATTTATGAATATATTGTCTGCCGAACAAAATATATCGATGCCATTTTTCAAAAATTGGATGATAGTTTTACTCAAATCTTAATTTTTGGTGCCGGATTTGATACGCGGGCGTTACGGTTTCAAGAAAAATTAAAAAAAGCCACTGTTTATGAACTGGATGCCCCAAATACCCAAAATGCAAAAATCGAGCAATATAAGAAAATGCACCTAGCTATTCCCCCCAATTTGAAATTTATTGCGATTGATTTTGAAAAGGAAACGCTTGATCAAAAATTACGCGAAGCAGGTTTTCAAGCCAATCAACGTAGCCTTTTCTTGCTCGAAGCATTAACGATGTACTTGGATGCACCATCCGTTGATTCCACCTTTTCAATCATAAGTGCGTACGCAGGGACCGGCAGCCTGATCGTATTCGATTATGCATATGCATCTGCTATTCGGGGAGAATCGGATTATTATCTAGAAAAGGTCGATTTAAAGCGAGCAGCCAAGGTGGGCGAACCGTGGAAGTTTGGCATCGAAGAAGGCCAATTAGAGTCGTTTCTCGCGAAATACGGCTTTGAGTTGGTAGATCAATCTGATGCAAGAGCATTAGAAAAGAGATTTCTAACAAATCAAAATGGCAAGCAATACGGTCGGGTCAATGCTGCTCAATGCTTGGTTACAGCACGTAAAAAATAAAGATTATAAAACGGAATAACTAGTTACACTTGGTTAGTATACCGGACTTCTACCCACGAGTGTTTGTATTAAACATCCTGCCACAACATACCATGACCAGTACTGCACAGCGATTAACATCTTTATCTTGTTCAACTGCGGAAGGCCCACGGGGGCAACCGCGCCCACTAAGAAGCGGCTTG